>JANONL010000290.1:0-21397 GCA_031420815.1 Sphingomonadales bacterium
TGTAATTATGATAAGTTGGCTGCCAACCTAGCTCTCTCTTCGCTTTTTGGTTTGAAACACGGCGATTTTCGGCGTAAAAAACTCTTGCCATCTGTGAAAGACTGGCCTGATCAACCGATTGCACCAGCGGCAATTCTACCCCCAAAAGCGCGCAAGCATATTCAATCACGGCGTTCTGCGACGCGGGCAGATCGTCGGCGATATTAAATATGCCAGCAGGCGAGGTAAAAGATGTGCGGATTGCCGAAACAATATCATCGACATGCACCCTGCTGAAAATCTGGCCGGGAAGATCGATCCGGTGCGCTTTGCCTTGGCGCACCCGGTCGAGCGCCGACCGGCTGGGGCCGTAGATACCGGGGAGCCGGAAAATGCGGACATCGTCGCGCAGTTTTTGCCATGCAAGGTCAGCCTCACTCCGCGCCGAACGGCGGCCGGTTCCGATGGCGGCGCTTTCGTCGACCCATGCGCCCTGTGTGTCGCCGTAAACGCCCGTAGAAGAAAGATAGCCGGTCCACCTGGCACGACTGTGCCTGATGGCATCACCATAGCTTTCCAGCACCGGATCGCCGCCTTCTGTTATGGGCGGCACGCTGGACAGAATATGCGTCGCGTTGTCGAGCCCGGCGAGAACAGCGTTGCGGTCGTCAAAAGCGATTGCATCCCCGCCGCTTATCCGGCGCGTCCCGCTGACCTGCCAGCCATCGGCGCGCAGTGTGTCGGCCAGCCGCGACGCGGTGTAGCCCATTCCGAAAATCAACATATGACCAGACATCAGCGTTAGTTCGCTATCTTATCAGGCGCCGTCAAGCACAGCGGTTGCAAAGCCGCTCGCGGCTTGCAATGGAGAAATGAGGGAGAAGCGGGTTTCATGGGCGTAAAAGTTATTAAAGCGCGCGCGTTGAGCAACCGCCCGCACGGGTTCCTTGGTCGAGAGGGTGGCGTTTCGACGGGCATTTATGCCGGACTGAATGTCGGCATCGGCAGCGATGATGACCGCGCGGCCGTGCTGGAAAACCGGCGGCTGGCAACCGCGGTTGTCCTGCCCGATGCACAGCTTGCCCGCGTTTACCAAATCCACTCCGCCGACGTGATTACCGTCACCCAAGCAAATGATCAGAATGACCCGCCTAAAGCGGACGCGATGGTCACCAATGTGCCCGGCATCTTGCTCGGGATCGTCACCGCAGATTGCGTGCCGGTCCTGTTCGCCGACTATGAAGCTGGCGTAATCGGAGCCGCCCACGCCGGATGGAAGGGTGCGATATCCGGCGTCACCGACAACACTGTTGTGGCGATGGAGGCACTGGGAGCGGACCGGTCGCGCATCGTCTGTGCCGTCGGGCCGTGCATCGCGCAAAAAAGCTATGAGGTAGACGCCGGGTTTTTTCAGCGGTTCACCGACCACGACCCAGCCAACGAACGTTTTTTCGCAGACGGCAAGGCGGGTCAGTATCAGTTCGATATCGAAGGCTATGTCGCAGCGCGTCTGGGCGGCGCGGGGATCGGCCAAGTAGAGTGTCTCGGCGAAGATACGTACAGCCAGCCCGACCGTTTTTTTAGCTATCGTCGGAGCTGCCATCTGGGCGAACCGGGCTACGGTCGGCAGATTTCACTGATTGGCTTAGGTTAGGGTCGGGGGCAATAAATGGTGGCAAAGCTCGCAATCACGCGGCAACGCTTAGTGTCAATTATCGGCGGCTCGGCAGGCAATCTTGTCGAATGGTACGACTGGTTTGCCTACGCCACGTTCAGCATCTATTTCGCTCCGCTTTTCTTTCCGGAGGGCGATCTGACTGCGCAACTGCTCAACACTGCCGCGATATTTGCCGCTGGGTTCCTGATGCGCCCGATCGGCGCGTGGGCGATGGGGATTTACGGCGACAGGCACGGACGCAAGGCCGGACTTACCTTGTCGGTATTGCTGATGGCCGGCGGCTCGCTCGCAATCGCCTGCGCGCCGACCTATGCGCAGGCGGGCGTCGTTGCACCTGCCATCCTCGTTATCGCGCGCATGGTGCAAGGATTATCGGTGGGCGGCGAATACGGGGCGAGTGCGACCTATTTGTCCGAAATGGCTCCTGCTGCACGGCGCGGCTTTTGGTCGAGCTTTCAATACGCCACGCTCAGCGGCGGACAATTGCTCGCCATCCTCGTCGCGCTGGTTCTGCAGGCGGTGCTGAGCGAAGCGCAACTGGGTGATTGGGGATGGCGGATTCCGTTCGTCATCGGCGCGATGCTGGCGCTGTGCGTCTATCTGCTGCGCCGGACGATGACCGAAACCAAGTCGTTTGCGACAATCGACCAGACGCGCGAACATTCGTCGCTGAAGATGCTGTGGCGCGACCACAAACGCTCGTGCATCCTTGTCGCGGTGATGTCGGGTGGCGGTGGCCTCGCTTCTTATGCCTTCACCACCTATATGCTGAAATATCTCATTAACACGGCAGGCTTCGAAAAGCAGACCGCGACACTAATTATTGCGGGGGTTTTGGTTTGGTCATTTTGCCTTCAGCCGATTGCCGGAATGCTGGCCGACCGGTTCGGGCGCAAACCTCTTCTTCTGATTGCCGGCGCAGGCGTAGCGCTGGCCGCAGTGCCGATCTACACGCTGGTCGGTCAGACGACATCGCCGGTTATTGCATGGGCACTAATCCTGATTCCGATTACCCTCCACGGCGGCTATACCGCGAACAATGCGATGGTGAAGGCCGAGCTATTCCCTGCACATATTCGCGCGTTGGGCGTTGCGTTTCCCTATGCCGTCGGCAATACGATTTTCGCAGGAACGCTCGAATATGTGGCGTTGTGGTTCAAGAGTTCGGGCAACGAGACCGGGTTTTTCTGGTATGTTGCAATATGCGTCGGCGCGACGGTGATCGCCTATCTGATGTTGCCTGAAACGCGCGAGAAAAGCTTGATCGTCGAAGATTAGCCGCGCAACATAGTTTCATTTGAAACAAATTATGTTATGAGCGGCCGCAATAGGAGATTCCCATGACCGACGTCCCCACCCCCGTTCGCTACAAACCAAAACCGCATGTCGAGACCATCGGCGGGCGTGCGTTAAAGCCTTCTACTTTAATGATGGGGCATGGTTATGACCCTACTTTGTCCGAAGGGGCGTTAAAGCCGCCGATCTTTTTGACTTCTACTTTTGCCTTTGAAAGTGCGCAGGCGGGCAAGACATTTTTCGAACATATCACCGGCAAGCGCAAAGGCCCCGCAGAGGGACTGGTCTATGGGCGCTTCAATGGCCCCAATCAGGAAATATTGGAGGACCGGCTGGCCGTGTGGGACGGCTCCGATGACGCACTAGTTTTTTCCAGCGGCATGTCGGCGATTTCGACCTTGTTGCTGGCGCTGGTGAGCCAGAATGACGTTATCGTGCATTCGGGGCCGCTCTATGCAGCGACCGAAACGCTGATCGCGCGGATATTGTCGCGCTTCGGCATCAGCTTTTTCGATTTTCCTGCCGGTGCCAGCCGCGCAGAAATCGACGCGATCCTTGAAAAAGCCAAGGCCAAGGCAGCAGAAACCGGCGGCAAGGTGGCTTTGGTCTATCTCGAAAGCCCGGCCAATCCTACCAATGCCTTGGTCGATGTCGAAGCGGTGCGCGCGGCGCGCGATGCTGCGTTCACTGGCGAGCAGAAACCCGCCATCGCCATCGACAATACCTTCTTGGGCCCTTTGTGGCAGCAACCGATCAAACAGGGCGCGGAGCTGGTCGTGTACAGCCTCACCAAATATGCAGGCGGGCATTCGGATCTGGTCGCGGGCGGCGTGTGCGGTGACCAGTCGTTGATCGACATCATCCGCCCGATGCGCAACGTCATCGGCACGATCTGCGATCCCAACACCGCGTGGATGCTGCTCAGGAGCCTCGAAACGCTCGAACTGCGCATGTCCCGCGCGGGCGAAAATGCGGCAAAGGTATGTGCTTTCCTGAAAGCGCATCCGAAGGTCGAAGGCCTTGGTTACCTTGGCGATATCGACGATGAACGGCAGCAGGATATCTACAATCGCCATTGCACCGGCGCTGGCTCCACCTTCTCGGTCTTCATCAAGGGCGGTGAGGCCGAAAGCTTCCGTTTCCTCGACGCGCTGAAAATCGCAAAGCTCGCGGTCAGCTTGGGCGGCACCGAAACGCTCGCCAGCCACCCCGCCGCAATGACGCATCTGTCAGTGCCGCAGGAACGCAAAGATGCGCTCGGCATCACCGACAATCTGGTGCGCATCTCCATCGGGATCGAAGACCCCGACGACCTGATCGCCGATTTCGATCAGGCGCTCGCTCAGGTCTGAGGATTTCGCCAGTCGATAATTTCCCAGCCGTTTGCCTCGGCCATTTGCGCCAGCGGTAGATGCGGGTTGGTGGCAAACGCTTCATCGGCAAAGGCAAGGAGCGGGGCGTCGGACACATGGTCGGAGTAAGCGCGGATATGGCATTGTTCGCGTGACAATCCGTGTTCGGCCATCCACTTTTTGACCAGATCGAGTTTTGCCGCATCGTAGCAATTATGCCCGTCGATCCGCGCCAGTACATGGCCGCTGCTATCGGTGGAAAGATCGGTTGCTATCACATCGTCGAAGCCCAACCGGTGCGCAATTGCTTCGACATAAAGCCGGTAAGACGCGGTCGCCATGATGTGGCGATAGCCCGCTGCCTTTTCCTCGGCGACCCGCGCACGTAGCTGCGGATATACGTTCTTGCCGACAACCAGGTCGGCATGGCTTTCAAGATAACGGGCAAAACGGTCGCGCGGGACGCGGTGTCCGATCAGCAATATTTGTGAGAACTGCTTCAATCGGCCGCGATCCCATATTTTCAGCAAATACAGCAACAGTCCCAACGGCAACAGCGGTGAAAGGAACAATCGCCACGGCGACTTGTTAAACGCCATATGCAGCAAGAACCCGTTATAGGTCGCGCGCCGGGTCACGGTTTTGTCCATGTCATAGATGGCCAGCAAGTTCGGTTTGGGATTCTTCACCACACACTAAAACCACGTGCGCGCAGCGAAAGTCTATAGGCTTGTGATAATGACGATAATGCGCCAATCATGTCATCATGGCTGAAGCTGCGGATTACACCGAAGAAAAACTGCCCGACGGCGGCGGCATTGTACGTATGACCGGTACATTGGTGATCGCTTCGGCGAATGGTCTGGATGGGCGGCTTCGTGCTTTGACAGGTCCGGTTCGTGAGATCGATTTGAGCGGCGTTGATCGTATCGATACCGTTGGTGCATGGTTGATTTACCGCACCGCACGAGACCATGATGCCAAAATTACCGGTGCCGATTCCGACGCCACCCGCCTGTTAGAAGCGGTTAGCGATGTCGACGAAGATACACCGCTACGGATTAGCCGCCCTTCGTCATTGATAAGGGTGTTGACCGAGGTCGGGGCGAGCGTCGTCTTGGCAATGTCGACGCTGGTCAATTTTTTGGGCTTCGTTGGGCAGGTTGTCAAAGCAGGATTCATCCTGCTCGTAAATCCACGCCGTTTCCGCATCCACGCCGTCGTGCAGCATTTCGACATGGTCGGCGTCCGTGCACTCGGCATCGTCGGGTTGATGAGCTTTTTGATCGGGATCGTCATCGCTCAGCAGGGTGCCGTACAACTGCGTCAATTCGGTGCTGAGGTGTTTACAGTTAATCTCATAGGTCGGCTGACCCTACGCGAACTGGGCATATTGATGACCGCGATCATGGTTGCCGGTCGCTCCGGTTCGGCATTTGCCGCGCAAATCGGCACGATGAAGATTACCGAAGAAATTGATGCGATGCGGACAATTGGTGTGGTGCCGACCGAAGCACTGGTCATTCCGCGCGTGCTGGCGGCGGTTATCATGATGCCGCTGCTGGGTATGTATGCGTCGATAATGTCGCTTATCGGTGGTGGATTATTATGCTGGATCGTACTCGACATTCCACCCGCGACATTCGTGCAGCGGCTGCGCGAAGTAACCCCGATTACCGACCTTTACATCGGACTGATCAAAGCGCCGGTGTTCGGCGCAATTATCGCGATGGCGGGGTGTTTTCAGGGGATGCAAGTGGAGGGAAACTCCGAACAGGTGGGTTTGAAAACCACCGCAGCCGTGGTGCAGGCGATATTCCTCGTCATCGTTCTCGACGCGATTTTCGCTGTGTTCTTCAGCAACATTGGCTGGGACTGACCCTATGGCCGACACCATCATCAGCGTCCGTGGCCTGAGAAACTGCTTCGGTGACCAGGTCATCCACGACGATTTGAATCTGGATGTCAGGCGCGGCGAGATTTTGGGCGTGGTCGGCGGATCGGGGACCGGGAAATCGGTTTTGATGCGCTCGATCATCGGACTGCAACAACCGATAGCCGGCGAGATCAAGGTTTTCGACGAGGGCATGATCGGCAAGGAAGAAGACGAAGCAACTGATGTGCGCAGGCGGTGGGGGGTGCTGTTTCAGGGCGGGGCATTATTCTCGACACTGACCGTTGCCGAAAATGTGCAGGTCCCGCTGCGCGAATTTTACCCTGATTTCAGCCGCGAAATGATCGATGAAATCGCCCGCTACAAAATCCACCTGAGCGGACTGCCCGCCGATGCCGGGCAAAAATATCCGTCCGAGCTATCAGGCGGTATGAAAAAGCGCGCAGGGCTTGCTCGCGCGCTTTCGATGGACCCGGAACTGCTATTCCTCGATGAACCAACGGCGGGGCTCGACCCGATCGGTGCCGCGAATTTCGACAATTTGACCCGCGAGTTGAAGGAAACTCTAGGTTTGACGGTATTCCTGATCACGCATGATCTGGACACATTATACGCCATTTGCGACCGCGTTGCCGTACTCGCCGACCAAAAGGTGATCGCTATCGGCGCAATCGAAGACCTGCTCGCCACCGACCACCCGTGGATCAAAGAATATTTCAGCGGTCCGCGTGGACGCAGGGCGCGACGCGGACATGCCAAACCCAAAGCCGAACCGGTAAAATAGGTCGTGGACAAGCACTTGAAAGCAGGGGCATAAAGAAGGCCAATGGAAACCAAATCCAACCATGTAATTGTAGGCGCGATCACGCTGTTGCTGCTGGCTTTGTTGGCGGCGTTCATTGTCTGGCTGTCGCGCGCCAGCGACGGGGCGAAGAAGGAATATGACATTTTCTTCCAGCAGTCGGTCAATGGTTTGGCCAAGGGTTCAGGCGTGTCCTTTTCCGGTGTGCCGGTCGGACAGATTGAAAAAATCGAATTATGGGCACCCGATCCTGAATTTGTCCGCGTTCGCATCAAGATCGACCAGAAGGTGCCGATTTTGCTTGGCACGGTCGCGACTATCAACGGCGTCGGGTTTACCGGTGTTTCCGAAATCCAGCTCGACGGCGCGGTCAAGGGCGCGCCACCGCTCGCTTGTCCGAAGGAAAACCCACGCTCCGCATGTCCCGCCGGGGTGCCAGTCATTCCCACCAAGCCGGGGGCGCTCGGCGAACTGCTGAACAATGCGCCGCTTTTGCTGGAGCGTCTGTCGACATTGACCGAGCGGCTAACCAATATCCTGTCTGATAAGAACCAGGCTTCAATCGAACAGATTCTCGACAATGTGGAGGGTATATCCGGGTCGTTGGCAGCTCAGGGACCAGAGCTTCAGGCCGCGATCAAGCAATCTCGCGTGACCCTGAAACAGGCAGGCGACGCCGCTGACCAGCTCGCGCTGTTCTCGGGTTCGGCAAGCAAATTGCTCGACAGTGATGGTCGTCCGATGATGGTGGAGCTGCGGAAAACGCTGGGTGCGGCGAATCGCAGCTTGGCCGCGCTCGAAACGACGCTGAACAATGCCAATCCGGCAATCGAAACGCTGAGCACGCAAACCTTGCCCGAGGTCAACCAACTCGCCCGCGACATGCGCCAATTATCGGGGTCGTTGAAATCAGTGACCGAGCGGCTCGATCAAGAAGGCGTTGGCGGCCTCGTCAGCTCACCTGCTCTCCCCGATTATGAATCGAAAGGCGGAAAACGGAAATGACCGCAATGCGTAAAACACCCCTTCGTTCTGCAATGCTGTTGGCGACGCTATCGGCGTCGCTCGCCGCCTGTGTCAGCTTTGGTGCAAAGGCGCCGCCGTCACTGCTGGTGCTGACCGCGACCAGCAGCGTTCAAGGCGGCGCGGCGCAAAGCGGCGCAACCAGCGACGCGTTTATCGTGCTGCTGCCAGAGGTGCCGCGCAAGATCGACACCAACCGCGTACCCGTCCAGATTGACGACAGCAGCATTGCCTATCTGAAAGACGCGGTATGGGCCGACAAACCTGCCCGACTGATGCAGCTACTCCTGATGGAAACTATTTCTGCAAAAACCGGACGTCTGGTGCTTAACGAGGTTGATGCAGGCGGCAAGGCACAGCAGTTTTTGACCGGCAGTCTGATCGAATTCGGTATCGACGCCAGCAGCATGGAGGCGGTTGTCGTATATGATGCGGTTAAGCTGGTTCGCGGACAGGTTGTCGAAAAACGGCGTTTTGAAGCGCGTGAACCGGTTCTGGAAGTTGCGGCGGCACCGGCTGGTGCGGCACTGAACAAGGCGGCAAACGATATCGCCGTGCAAATCGCGGCCTGGGTTGGCTAAGGCTTAGCTGCCGTCAAACAACAACGCTATCGAACCCGTCCGGCTGCGGCCAGCTTTGCGCGCTGACTGCCATGACTTTGAACAGACTGCCCATTTCATCGCCATTGACCAGCCGGTTGCGGGCGGCAAATATCTCTTCGGATCGTTCGGGTGCATGTTCTGCGAGACCGGCGGCGCGCTGGTTAAGGCCCAGCGATTCCAACCAGGGGCCTTGATCCACCGGACCGCTGACCCGCAAATTCCGCATCCGCGCCAAGTTTGCCATTTCCAGAAAGTTGACGTGCGCAGTCAGGTCTTGCTCGCCGGGGTTTTTGAAAGGGTCGGCAAACTGGTGGTTTTTGACCGCCTGCAATGTACTGCCGAGACCGGGTTGGGCGTAGCCATAATCGATCACCAGCAACACGCCCCCTTGCCGGTCAAGCCGCGCGGCTAATTCATATATGATGGCGCTGGCGTCGGGTGAGGTTTCATAAATGCTATCGACGCCGGCATTGCGGAATTCGACCGGAACCGCTGCATCCATCGATTGCGACCCCGGCATCGGGGTAAACGTTGTGCCGCGGTCACGCCCCACAACGCGTTCGCGCCATCCGGAATGCGTGGCCACCAATTGCCGCACCGGCAGCGCATCGAAAAATTCGTTGGCGACAATCAGCAATGGCGCATCGTTAGGCAAAGCGTCGATCGCGTTGCAGAATCGTGCCGAAGGAACCGCTTGCGCCTGCTTTGCCCGCAACGCATCGCTGGTTTCGACAAAATGCACCGACGGCGCAAATTCAAACCGCGCCATCGCGCGCAATGCATCGGCGGCAAGCGTTCCGCGGCCCGGCCCCAACTCGACATAATGGCAATGCGGCGGGCTATTTTGGCGCATCCAGATGTCGGTTAGCCACATCCCGACCATCTCACCGAACATCTGGCTGATTTCTGGCGCAGTTATGAAATCACCATCGACCCCCAGCGGGTCTGCGCGGCCATAATATTCGGCATTGGCGCTGCGCATATATTCGGCAACGCTGATAGGGCCGGACCCCTCGATCTGCCGCGCCAGTCGCAACGCCAGATGATTGGATTCAGGCGACACTATCGCTCCCCAGTATCGGCTCCACGCGCTGCCTGCGGCTATTGGCAGTGAATACGAGATACAATCCAAGCAAAATGAATGGGATGGTAAGCCACTGCCCCATGCTGAGGCCACTTTGTTCAGCCAGCCATTGTAGCTGCGCATCGGGCTCGCGCACAAACTCCACCGAGAAGCGGGCAAAGCCGTAAATCAGCGCGGCTAAGCCGAATAGCAGCCCAGGCTTGTAACGCGCGTCGGTTTTCCAGAAGAGCGGCCAAAGGATAGCCGCCATCAGGAGACCCTCCAAGCCCGCCTCATACAACTGGCTGGGGTGGCGCGGTATGTCACCGCCGCCGGGGAACACCATCGCCCACGGCACATCTGTTGCCTTACCCCACAACTCGCCATTCACGAAATTTGCCAAGCGGACAAGGAACGTACCGAACGGAACGCAGCACGCAATATAGTCACAGACACGTAAATAAGAGAGTTTGTTGCGTTTGGTAAAAAGCCAAAGCGCAAATAAAGTGCCTATCGCGCCGCCGTGCAATGACATACCGCCTTGCCAAACCTTGAATATATCTAACGGGTTGTTGATGATCGAAGGCTGATAAAAAGTAATATAACCAAGGCGCCCGCCAATGATTACGCCGAGAGTAATATACAGGATCAAATCATCGGCATGCGCCTGGGACATCGGCGCGCCTGGGCGTTTAATCAGCTTGGTCAGATACCAGTATCCCAAAAGGATCATCACCAGATAGCTGAGCGAATACCACCGAATTTGAAAGAATCCGAGGTCGAGGGCAACCGGGCCGACCCCGAGATCGGTGAACTGCGTATAACTGGAGGCGGCGGCGAGTATTTCGATCAACGGACAAACCCTCTGTAAATTTTGACATTCCTATAGAGCGAAATAGAAGGTGGACAAAGAATTTAGGAGAGAATCACCATGCCGTCGGAATTGGACATCGCGATCAACGCGACAATCAAACGTTTAATGGAAAATGACGGGCCATTAACCTTGAGCTATGTCGAGAAATTCGGCGTGCAACTGCCCATGCTAGCCAAGGCACCAACCAACGTTGCCGACTATCTCGCTTTTTTCTGCGCCACCCACGGCGACAAGGAATTTTTGGTCGATGGCGAATGTCGGCTGACCTTTGCCGAATGCTATGGTGCGGCGCGCACGTTGGCGGGCGGGTTGGTCGAGGGCCGTTCCTTGCAAAAAGGCGACCGGGTCGGCATTGCCGCGCGCAATTCGGCAAACTGGATTATCGCCTATATGGCAATCATCATGGCGGGCGGCGTTGCCACCTTGCTTAATGGCTGGTGGCAGGGTGGTGAGCTGGCCGAGGGTATCCGCATGGTCGGTTGCCGCTATGTCCTCGCCGATGCGCAGCGCGCAGCCCGGTTGGAGGGGCAAGACGTCGGCGACGCCCAGTTGCTGGTTTTCGACCATGATTGCGGAGCACTGGAGGGATTAGCAGTGCTTACCGCGCAAGGCGGTGACGCCGAAACCCCGCTACCCGCGCTCGGTGCACTCGACAATGCGACCATCCTCTATACGTCTGGTTCGACGGGCCAATCAAAAGGCGCAATATCAGACCACCGCGCGGTCGTTCAGGGCGCGATGAGCTATGTCGGTCAAACATTAGTCTTTTTTGAAATACTCAGCAGCGCTGGTACCGCGCTTCCGGCGCAGCCATCTGCTCTTGTCAATGTGCCATTGTTCCACGTGACGGCTTCGGTGCCGCTGGTGCTACAAAGTTTTGCCATCGGTCGCAAACTTGTGATGATGCCGAAATGGGATGCAGAGGACGCGATGCGGCTGATCGAGAAAGAGCGGATCAGCTATTTTGTCGGCGTGCCGCTGATGAGTATCGAGATGGCGACCCATCCCAACCGGCACAATTATGACCTGACATCTTGTACTGCCTTTGCCGCTGGTGGCGCGCCGCGTCCGGTCGACCATGTTAAGAAAATCCGCAAGGAAATGCATTGGGGTTACCCTTTGCTGGGATATGGCTTGACCGAAACCAATGGCGTAGGCTGTGGTAATTATACCGAAAATTATCTGGCAAAGCCCACAAGCACAGGCACCGCGACCAAACCGCTGGTTGACTTGGCGATATTGGACGATGACGGCAACACGATGCCGCAAGGCGAACGCGGTGAAGTCTGCATCCGCACCATTGCCAATTTTAACGGCTACTGGGAAAATGAAGCCGCCACCGCCGAGGCGTTTACCGCCGATGGCTATTTCCGCACCGGCGACATCGGCTATCTCGACGAAGACGGATATTTGTTCATCGTCGACCGCAAGAAAGACATCATCATTCGCGGCGGCGAGAATATCAGCTGCCCCGAGGTTGAAGCCGCGATCTACGAACACGACGCAATAGTCGAGCTATCGGTATTCGGCATCGCCGATGAGAAATTCGGCGAGGTGCCCGGCGTGGTGTATTACACCAAGGACGGAGCAGTGCTCGACGCCGATGATATCAAGACGTTTCTGGCGAAGCGGCTGGCCCCGTTCAAAATCCCGGTGCATTATTGGCAAGCATCCGACCCATTGCCGCGGCTGGGTACGCAAAAGATCGACCGGGTGATGCTGCGGCGCGAATATAATGAGAAGGTTGCGACCGGTGGCTGACATATGGCTTGATCGCGCCTAATAGGCCTTAATGGCGACATCACCGGACACCATCTCGAAACAACGCGATATTATTGATCGCAAGCTGCTTGCCGAGAGCATCGATGGCATTTCAGCGGAAGAGAATGCATCTCTGCGTCGTGGACAGATCGTCGGACAGTTGCAATTGGCGCTTGCCAAGGGGCGCGCTGAAATCGCCGAACGCTTGCTGCGCAACCCGTCGCAGGGGTACCGTGCGGCGGCTGAGCAAGCTTTTTTGGTCGACCAGATCGTGCGGCTGATTTTCGATCATGTGACCAAAAAGCTTTATCCGGTCGCTAACCCGTCGGCTGCCGAACGAATCGCGATACTCGCCGTCGGTGGCTATGGCCGGGGCGAGATGGCACCGCACAGCGACGTCGATATCGCGTTCGTCACCCCGTACAAACGGACCGCCTGGGCCGAGCAGGTCGTAGAGGCCATGCTGTATATTTTGTGGGATTTGGGTTTGAAGGTCGGGCAATCGAGCCGTTCGCTCGATGAGACCGTCAAGCTGGCGCAAGAAGACCTGACCATCCGTACGGCGCTCTTGGAAAGCCGCTTCATTTGGGGCGACCGGGAGATTTATGAGGAAGCGTCCAAGCGCTTTTGGGCCGAGGTAGTTGGAAAGACGGCACCCGAATTTGTCCGCTTGAAAATGGCAGAACGCGACGAACGCCACAAACGGATGGGCGACAGCCGCTATGTGGTCGAACCCAATATCAAAGACGGCAAAGGCGGGTTGCGCGATCTGCACACGCTCTATTGGATCGGCAAATATGTGCACCGTGTCCGCTCGCCCGCAGCGCTCGTTGATGTCGGGCTGCTCACCGCCGACGAATATCGGCGTTTCCGCCGCGCTGAAAATTTCCTGTGGGCAGTGCGCTGCCACATGCATGACATAACTGGACGCGCCGAAGACAGGTTGACGTTCGATTTGCAAAGCGAAGTTGCCGCGCGGATGCATTTTTCGGCACGACCGGGGCGGTCTGCGGTCGAGCGTTTCATGCAATTTTATTTCCTGAACGCAAAAACCGTGGGCGACCTTACCGGTCTGTTTCTGGCGCATCTGGACGATTCATTGGCCAAAAAAGGCCTGCGTTTCCTGCCGTCGATCTCGCGCCGACCAAGAAAACTGAATGGATTTATGCTGCAACGCGGTCGGCTCGCGCTGCCAAACGACGACTTTTTTGCTGAAGACCCGGTGCGGTTGATCGAAGTCTTTCAGCTGGCCGACCAGTTCGGGCTGGAAATCCACCCGCTGACGATGCGCGCGGCGCAGCGCGATGCCAGGCTTATCGACAACGCGATTCGCCGCGATCCAAGAGCCAACGCGCTGTTCATGGAGGTGCTGACATCGCCGCGCGATCCGGAAACAGTGCTGCGCTGGCTGAACGAGTCCACAGTTTTTGGCCGATTCGTCCCCGATTTCCGCCGCGTAGTCGCACAGATGCAGTTCGACATGTACCACCACTACACCGTCGACGAGCATTCGATCCGTGCGATCGGGCTGTTGGCGGAAATCGAAAAGGGCGACCTGAAAGCCGACCATCCGTTATCGACCGCGATCATGCGGCAGATTGTCAGTAGGCGCGTGTTGTTCGTTGCGACATTGTTGCACGATATCGCCAAGGGCCGTGGTGGCGACCATAGCTTATTGGGGGCCGAGGTTGCGGTAAACCTGTGTCCGCGGCTGGGGCTGAGCGCTGCCGAGACGGAAACCGTTGCGTGGCTGGTAAAATATCATCTGCTGATGTCGGCCACCGCCTTCAAGCGCGATCTGTCGGATTTCAAAACCATCCTCGACTTTGCGCAGGCGGTTCAGTCACCCGAAAGGCTGCGGCTGTTGCTGGTGTTGACCGTGGTCGACATCCGCGCGGTCGGTCCGGGGGTGTGGAACAGCTGGAAACGGCAGCTGCTGTCCGACCTGTTCGAGGCGACCGAAGAGGTTCTGCGGCTAGGTCATAAGCAACGTGGGCGCGATGACCGGATAGCGGCAAAAAAAGAAACGCTGGAACAACGGTTGGCTTTGCCAAAAACGGCGTTTGCCGCTTTGGCGAAGCGGCTCCCCGGCCCGTACTGGATTGCCGAACCCGACGACATTATCGAACGCAACGCACGGCACCTGTTGGAGAGCGGCGATACCGCACTCGCGATCGACGCATGCTATTATCCCGAGCGCGGTGCGACGTTGATTACCGTCTATGCAGCCGATCACCCCGGTCTGTTTTACCGGATCGCGGGTGCCATCCATTTGGCCGGAGGCAACATTATCGATGCGCGCATCCATACCAGCACCGACGGCATGGCGATCGATAATTTCCTGGTACAGGATCCGCTCGGCCGTCCGTTTCGCGAACAAAACCAGCTTGATCGGCTGACGCGGAATATCGAGGAAGCGCTTGCCAACCGGTCGAAGCTGACGGCACGGTTGGATGCCAAACCCAAAGCGCTGCGGCGGGCTGATGCATTCAAAATTGCGCCCTCGGTGTTTATCGACAATCAGGCATCGAACCGTTTCACGGTGATCGAGGTCAACGCGCTCGACCGCCCGGCGCTGTTGAACAATCTGGCCTTGGCATTGTTCCAGTCGAAAGTAACGTTGCATAGCGCGCATATCGCCACGTACGGGGAACGTGCGGTCGATACTTTCTACATCACCGATTTGTTTGGCGGAAAAATCGAGAGCAAGTCACGGCTTAAGACGCTCGAAACCCGGCTGATCGAGGCCGCTGCCGGTGAAGCCCAGGCGCAGTCCCGGAAGATCGCATAGCTACCCGGATTTTTGCCGTAGCACGCCGCACAAAATGCGCGCACCGCTGTTGCCGGACGGGTCGGTAAGATTGTCATCGGGCTTTGCATGAATGATAATCGCCGCGCCGTCGGCATCGATCAGCGCGTTATTACCGCCGATCAGGTTTATATCCAGATTGACACTCGTGGTTCCGACGCCGCCGGAATTCACAACCAGCTCAGGAAGATCGCCTGCATGTGGCCCCGCCGTATTTGCCAAGCCGTGCTTGCGGCCCATCGGATTCCAATGCGCGCCCGCAGAAGAAAATTCAGGCGCGTCGCATTTGCCAGTCTGGTGTAAGTGCATTCCGTATCTGCCCGGCGCTAATCCGGTCGGCTGGACTTTCAGAGCATAGCCATTCTCTAAACGGTATATCGACGCGCTACCGCCAGGCCGGTTCTGCGCGTCGGCCAGCGAGGCACTTGCGACAACAGTGTCCTTGCTGGCGCTGTGGACACACCCTGTCGCCATCAGCGCAACGGCTGTAGCCAATAAAATGCTGCGTTTAGATTTCATTTTTACTACCAATCCCGATCATTCGACATCAGCTCCTCAACGCGCATTTTGCCCCGTTGTTCCTAACCGTCAAATGAAAAGGGGCCAGTCTTTCGACCAGCCCCCATCATTAGATCGACAATGTCGAAGCTTACATGCCCGAACCCGGACCGTAGCTAACTTCAACACGACGGTTTTGCGGTTCACGC
This sequence comes from Sphingomonadales bacterium, assembly GCA_031420815.1. Classification (GTDB taxonomy): domain Bacteria; phylum Pseudomonadota; class Alphaproteobacteria; order Sphingomonadales; family Sphingomonadaceae; genus Sphingorhabdus_B. The sequence goes on from JANONL010000290.1 coordinate 15,841, forward strand.
TCACCATCAGCAGTCTGTACGAGCGGAGCGGTTTCACCGAATGCTTCGGTAGAAATTGCACCGGCGCCAACGCCCTTCGATTCGAGATAGGCACGAACCGTCGAGTTACGACGTTGTGACAGACCGACATTGTACGTTGCAGTACCCGACTTATCGGCGTGTCCGGCAAGCATAACCTTGGCATTTCCACAGTTTGAATATTGAGCAACCGCGTTGTCAAGAACACCAGCCGCATCCGGACGCAAGTTCGACTTATCCCAGTCAAAAAATACGATGTACGGACCACTGTTGCAGGTTACTACCGGCGGTGGTGGCGGTGGTGGAGGCGGAGGAGCAATATATGGCGGTGGCGGTGGTGGTGCCACTTCCACTGGTTCCGGTGCACCACCGAAGTTATAAATCAGGCTGCCCATAATGCTGTGCGAACGGAAGCGTGTGCTTACGTCACGACCCAGACGGTCAACCAGATCAACGCCCTTGGCGTTGAAGAAGCGGTATTTCAGACCAACGTCCCAGTTGTCGCTAAGCGGTGCGCGAACACCGGCAAGAGCTTGCCACGCGAAACCGGTATCGGAATCATCAAGCCACGACGGAGCAGCAAACTGATTTTGGAGGTCGATACGGGCAACACCTGCACCACCGCCAACAAAGCCCTGCAGGCCGTCATCGTCGCCGAAGTCGAGCATGCCATTGACCATGAAGCTGAGTGCATTGACGTCACCGCCAGTGTTGTATGATCCGCCACGTGCCAAGGCCGAACCTGACCCTGAAGGAATCTGCGGTGTAGAGCTGCTGAAATTAGCAGTATCTGCTTCACGGTAGGAAACCTCTGTTTCCAGACGGAAACCACCGAAGTCGTAACCGACAACGCCGCCGAAGTCATAACCGGTATCGGTATCGATATTACCGGCATTTTGCAGAGTGCCGATATCTAACTGCAGATCTTCGACAATCATGGCACCGCCATCGACTCCGACATACCACTGGTCGTCCCGGGCTATTGCCGGAGTTGCCAGAGCAGTAGAAGCGAGCGCCAAACCTATGGCTAACTTACGCATCAACTTTCCCCTTTTCTTTCTAGGATTGGAAATTCGAGAACGTAGCACTACCGATTCTGTTCCATAGGTGCAAGTCACTTTACCTTTAAACTGTTGCAAAAATGTCGCAATTTCAACGAAACGCTTCATAATTTTGCCTGTTACCGATTATCATGAAGCGAGCTGTCCGGATGTTCTGAAATGCGACAGTAATGCGGCAATCGCGGCACGCGCCTCAACGTCGATAATTGCCCCGGATTGCGGCGCGGCGATGGCAGGCGGAGAAATCCATGCACTGCCCGACCACATCATTTCTGTCGCTTCCTGCCGATTACGAACGCGCATGCCCGCAGTCGCCGCTTGGAAACGCCAGCTGCCACCAGTCCATATGGCGACCATGTTATCGTAACCCTGCCACTCACCTGCCGCGCCCTGCGCAACCAGCCAACATTTTCCGGCATCTGCCAGCACCGGCACCGGGGGGGACGCGAGCCGCAGTTCTATGACCGGGTGAAGCAACGCGTCAATCCTGCACAAGGCTTCATTATGGGTTACTTCCTTCGCCGCCTGGGCAACGGCAAGATAAGGCAGCGCGTGACGCGGTGATTGATGGTCGGTCATATTTCAGTCCTTTCGGGTTGGAATTTCGGCGAAGCTCAGATGTCGACGGTCAGGGTCAGCGGACCGGACTGCGCGAACCGTCCTGATTGGCGAATTTCGGCAATCATCGCCGTCTGGGGTGGCAAGTCGAATGTGGCTAGTTCGGCGGCGCTTATTGTGACGGTACCCACGTACACGGTCCTGTTGGCTAAAATCTGGCCATTAGCATTCAGCGTGACACTATATTGTTCGCGCTCCTCGACAATCGGTTGATCGACGCCGTCACGCCATCCCAAATCGACGCGCGGCCTGCGCACCCATGCGATATCCAGACCGCCACCGCCGTGGCGGGTAATGCTGCCATGGATTGGGGCAAGCGGCCTTGTAGCGCTGCTGGTCAATTCGACGGTCGCTGTTACCGGGGCGCTATCGCCAAGGCCCAATGCCTCGACCGCAACCGACATTTCCGGCACCAGATCGATACCCTCGATCAGACGCGCCGTTTCGGGTTGCAGCAGTACAAACCGATCACCTGCCCGGTGCAGGCCAATCGCTGCCTCGGTCGCGTAACAGCCGCGCTGCCATTGGGTGAGCCGGTATCGTGCATTGCCGAGCGACACTGCCGAACCATAACGTAATATTTCGTTCTCAAGCCAGCACAGCCCGGAGACGGGCAACTCCATCGCATCGTGCAACAGCTCTATTTCCAGTAAATTCCGGCTATCGATCAGATCGGGGGTATGCGGCGGCAATGCCGTCAGTGCCAATCCCATGATTGCCGGTGCTGCGGTCGGTCCGGTGTCCAGCAGCCCGTTTGCCTGCTCAACCGACAACGCGGCACGACGCCAGCCCGGCGCAGTGCCCGCAGCGAACACCGCAAGTTGGGGCTTGCCAGGATCGACGGTATCCAGCACCGGCAGGTCGATAAGCACCAGCCGGGTTTCGCCTGCCGGCATATCGGGTGTTGAAATATTACGACCGGGTGAAGCCGGTAAGGTCGATAGCATATCGCCTGACATCCACGCGCGCGCGGTTACTTTGATGCTGCCGCGCAGATGCTCCAGTTCGGTAATTCGCCAGCGTGCGCCGGTTTCGTCAGCCACCCAGTCTCCGGGGTGCATCTTGTCCTCACCGACTGCCACATGCGCGGTCCAGCTATCGCGCTCGCGTTGTGCTTGTAACAATTGCAAATCTGCGAGCCGTAATGCAGAGGCGGCATCGACCGCTGCGGGCAAATCGACCTGACGCGACGTGCGTCCCAGCCCGTTTCTTTGGACGCGCTGGATGCCTGCCTGAAAATCGCGGGTGGGTTCGTAATGGCGGATCGCCAGCGCGTGCGGCACCAGATGGGCCGGGTCCAGCGCGCGTGCCGGACGGTCGAAGCGCTGCGAGCCTTCGCTGGCTACCGGAACGATGTTGAGCGTTGCGCCACCGGGCGACTGCCAATCCAACAACTCCAACCCGCCCGATTTTGGGCGCAATATTGTTGGCATGACCGCCAGCAACGGCGCGATGGCAGCCCTGCCGTCAGACCCCGACATCGCATATCCTGCGACCCTCTCTGCGCTTTCGCCTGTTATTGCCCCCGCCGAAGCATCGGCGATAATGGTTTCGATAGGTACGGACGTCGCCCGTTCGAAAATTTCGAAGGTCAGCGACGGGATGCGATTGCCATAATCGGCGAGCTGCAAATCCTCGAATACGGCATAAGCGATACCGCGATAGGCCGGGCATTGGCCGGTTGCTTCAGCCGAAGCAATCAACGGGTCGAGCGGTTGGTCCTTATGCCCTGCGTGGAAGCGAAACTGGGTATCTACTTTCAAATCGCCACCCGCGCCGCGCAACAAATTACCCTCGGCCCAAATCCGGCCAATACTCTGTATGGGTCGGCTCGAGACCGCAACCGCAATGCTGACCGAATAGCTGTAATTGACCGTCGATGGTCGCCCTTTTCCACCGCTTTTGGTGCGTCGTTCGATCAGGTCGGTTGCCCAGATCACCGTGCCCGCCACGCGCATCACGCCAAAAATGGCGGGGATTTCGCTGCCATAGCTCGACAACTGGATATCCAGCTCGGTCAACCTTGGCCCTTCACGCGCCTTCTCGCCGAATATCGTCTGGTCGATCCGCTGACCGACCAGCGAACCAATGGCCCCGCCAATCGGCCCGCCGATCTTCTGGCCAACTGCGTTCAGAACAAGCGTCGCCATGTCATTCTCCCCAAAGCCTCATTCAAAAAACGCAGCGCCACTGGCCAACAATCGGCCACGGCGAAGGTGCAGGCGTCAACACCACGCGCCCCAAACCGGCGTGCGCGTGAACGAAGCCACCGGCAGACGCGATCATCAGGTGGAGTTGACGCGGTGCGGTGCGGACGAGCAGAAAGTCGCCAGCCTCAAGCGATAAAGCGGGCGCAAATGCCGGACTGTCGAAGAACGCGAAAACGCGTTCCTCAAATTGTCCACGCAACGCATAATCCGGGAAAATCGCCGCATCGAAACCGACGCAAGCAAGCGCATCAACCGCCAGCCCTATACAATCAAAACCGCCCACCGTGCTGCGACCATGCAGGCGGAATGGAGCGCCGATATGGCCTGCTGCGCGCGCCGATATCCGGGAGCCGACATCATCCGGCACCGGGATAGCGCGTCAACAGATCATTGCCCGGCAGATGGGGTTCGCCGCGAAAATTGATCGCGTTGGCAAAGCGGGTTGCGCAGGTTTCAAGCCGCTTGTCACAGCCTTCGATGAGCTCGATCCTTGCGCCGGACAAGACAGCAAAATGGGCTGGCCGGGCGAGCGTTACCTGACTGGCGGTATTGGCGACGACATCTGCGCTCAGCCCGGTATTGGCACCATCCAGCCAGCGCAATTGGCCATAGGCAAAACCATTGGGCACTACATCTGCGGTCAGCGTCACAATCTCGCCATTGGTCTCACCGACGGCCCTGACATGCCTGAACCGCAATCCACTCAGCCCGCAATCGGCATCGCAAAAACCGGCGCGGCATCCGGGCGAGGTTTGCGGCACCACTGGACGGTCGAGCAAACGGGTTAGCCCCAATAGCTCGGCCTCGAACGCGGCACCAGAATAGGAAACCGCGCCCAATTCGCCGACCGCCAATATGCGTTTACCGGCTGACGGATTGCTCCAGTCGAACAGGAAAATCTCCAACCGCGCCGCATCCCACCGTCCCGATGCGAGATCGTCGGCGCGGATGGCCTCTGATGTGAGCGCGCCGTTCACTTCCAACCCGTCGGTTTCCAGCCCGATGCTTTCGACGATTGAGCTCGGCAACATGCCAGGGCTGGCGCGCAGCATCACGCCGTCCACCGCCACATCGCGGTCGTGTGATGTAAAGCCCAAGGTTACGCCGTCGCCGCGCTCCAATCGCCAGCCATAAGCAACCGACGTGACCGGCCCGGCAAGCCACGCATCGCTCATGCCGCTTCCCTGATTTCGACGAGCGGCACCGATGGCATATCGCCTGCGCCAAAAGTTGCACGGGCGACCTCGATCCGGTCTTCGGCAAAGCGCACCGGGACGTCGAAATGATAGCCTGCCGATATTATGGACCCAGCCGCAGGTGCCGAGATGAAATCGATCACGCCACCTTCGCGCCAGCTCCACTCGTCATGATATACGCCATCGACGGCGACCAATATGGTGAAAGCGCGCGGCCTTGTAATGCGCCTTACTTGCCCATCGCCGTCACCGTAGGATTTGACCAACGGAAAATGGGTGCGAAACCCATCACCGACGCCGAGTTGCTGATCGAGCATGGTTGGCTCGCCAGCCATTCCGTTCGAACTGAAATCGAACGGATCGGCAAAGCGAAAACCAATCGCGGCCCCGCGCCTTGCCCTGAAGAAATCGAGCAGCACACCCAGCTCCTCCTCGCCGCGCACGCCCGGCCCGA
>JANONL010000291.1:0-1813 GCA_031420815.1 Sphingomonadales bacterium
TAAGCCGCCTCATCCAACAGGCTGTCGAGCTCGCCAGCATCGGACAAATTGAGCTTGAAAAACCAGACAACGCCCTCGGGGTCGCAGTTGACCAGAGCCGGATCATCGCCCAGCGCACCATTGCCATCGAAAACCGTGCCCGAAACCGGAGCATACACGTCGGAAGCCGCCTTGACCGATTCGACAACCGCTGCATCTCCGCCCTTTTTCAACGCCGAACCGACCGCTGGCACTTCGGCAAAGACGATGTCGCCCAACTGGCCCTGTGCATAATCGGTGATGCCCACGGTGGCGGTGTCGCCATTGACGTCGACCCATTCATGATCTTGCGTGTAATATCGGGTCATACGGCTTTTCCTCTCCGGTGATAATATTGCGGGACAAAGGGCATCGGCGCGGTGGTTACGGATATCCGCTTTCCGCGCACTTCGGCCTCTAGCCTGGTGCCATGAGCGGCGTGTTCAGCGGACACATAACCCATTGCAATCGGTGCATTGACTGTCGGAGCAAAACCACCTGACGTCATGACGCCGACATGGGTATCGCCTGCAAAAATCGGCGCGCCTTCACGCACGGGCATCCGGCCTTCGACGGTGAAACCGACGCGTTTCTTGTCTGCGCCTTGCTTCAACGCGCTAAGGATGCGTTCGGCACCGGCAAAGCCACCTTCTTCGCGGCGGCGTTTTGAGATGGCAAACGACAGATCGCCCTGCACCGGGTCGATCGCGTCATCCAGATCATGCCCGTAAAGCGGCAGCCCAGCCTCCAGCCGCAGCGAATCGCGTGCACCAAGACCGATGGGCTTAACCTCCGGCTGAGCACATAAGACGTCGGCAAACGCCGCCACATGCTCGGCAGGGATAGAAATTTCGAAGCCGTCTTCGCCGGTGTAGCCCGAACGGCTAATCCACAGCGGCTCAAGCCCCCATAAAAACGTATCAGCCTCCATGAAATACAGGCCATCAACGCCAGGAACGATCCGCTTCAGCGCATCGACAGCTTTTGGCCCCTGCAAGGCGAGAAGCGCACGGTCGTCCATGTGGTTGATGGTGATTTCGTCGGGCAATTGGTCGCGCAGATGGCTGATATCATCCCACTTCACCGCGCCATTGACCACCAGATAAAGGCCCATCGGAGCGGCGGTAATCATCAGGTCGTCAAGGATGCCGCCGTCTTCCGCCAGCAACAACGAATAGCGCATCCGCCCTTCTTTCAGCGCCGAAATATCGCCGGGGACGATAGCTTCCAATGCTTCCGCAGCGCCATCACCCGATAGCATCAACTGCCCCATATGGCTGACATCGAATAGCCCGGCGTTTTCACGCGTCCAGGCATGTTCGGCCATGATGCCGTCATACTGGATCGGCATGTGATAGCCCGCAAATTCGACCATGCGCGCGCCTTTCGCACGGTGCCATGCATCCAAAGGCAATTCTTCGGCAGGCAGTTCTGGCAGTTCGGTTTCGTCGTCGCTCATCATATTTCCCGCGTCAGAGTCACAGCAACACACGCCGGATGGCGCATATCTGCTGCCCCCTCTGTCACGGTACCTGAGAGCTTTCGTGCCGGTAGTTAGCACTTACACCTTCGGTGGCGCCGCAGAACGGCGCGCTTTCCAGAGTGTCGCAAAAGACGTGTGCGGTCCTTTTGCCTGAGAGATTCCGGGGCGGTTGCTCCTTCGGCGATCCCTATAAGGGATGCTCTCCCGCTACGTCAGCGACTTTACCGCATTGACGCGGGCACACTGCGGAGTCAACCGGCGAGCGCGGTGATCGCATCATTTTCGTGGATAAATGTCCCCTGCCCGCCTGTC
>JANONL010000292.1:0-3080 GCA_031420815.1 Sphingomonadales bacterium
GACATTTGTCCGAGAACTATGGCAGCATAAAAAACCGCCGTCACCCTGAACTTGTTTCAGGGTCTTACTCCCTCATGAGTTCAAAAATTAAGATGCTGAAACAAGTTCAGCATGACGGTGGGCGACGGTTGCTAGTTGGAATATGACCGGATAAGGCGCGCCAAACTCAAATAAAGGAAATACCATGCGTCCATCCGGCCGTGCGCCCGACGAAATGCGCGTTCTTAGTGTCGAAACCGGCTTTACCAAACATGCCGAGGGCAGCGTGTTGATTGGCTTTGGCGATACCCGCGTGCTGGTCACTGCCAGTGTCGAGGACCGCCTGCCGCCGTGGCTCCGCGGCAAGGGTGAAGGTTGGGTGACGGCGGAATATTCGATGCTGCCACGCGCCACCCATACCCGCGGGCAGCGCGAAGCCGCCAAGGGCAAGCAATCTGGACGCACACAGGAAATTCAAAGGCTTATCGGTCGTAGTTTGCGTGCAGTTGTCGATCTGAAAAAACTTGGCGAGCATCAGATCACGCTCGATTGCGACGTGTTGCAGGCCGATGGCGGTACGCGGACGGCAGCGATTTCCGGCGCGTGGATTGCGCTCAGGCTCGCGGTGAACGGCCTGATGGCGTCGGGCGCGGTCAAGACGGACCCGATCACTGCTCGTGTCGCTGCGGTCAGCTGCGGCATTTACAAAGGCACGCCGGTTCTGGACCTTGATTATATCGAGGATTCGAACGCCGATGCCGATGCCAATTTCGTGCTGATCGAAGGCGGGCAGATTGCCGAAGTGCAGGCCACCGCCGAGGGTGCGACCTATGACGAAGAGGGCTTGCTGCGCCTGTTGCGGCTCGCGCGGATGGGGACCGACAAGATTTTTGCCGCGCAGGCAGATGCGGTAAAATGAAGCTGGGCCACTATTCGGGCAAAATTGTCGTGGCCACACACAATGTCGGGAAGCTCAAGGAAATGCGCCTGTTGCTGGAGCCTTATGGCAAAGATTGCATTTCAGCAGGCGAGCTCGGGTTACCGGAGCCAGAAGAAACGGGAACTACGTTTGAGGAGAATGCACTAATCAAGGCCCGGGCTGCAGCAGAAGCGGCAAATCTCCCGGCACTGGCCGACGACTCTGGTCTCTGCGTCAATGCGCTTGGCGGACGACCAGGGGTTTATACCGCAGACTGGGCCGAGCGGCAGAAGTTTGAGGGCGACAAAGGTCGGGACTGGTACATGGCGATGGGCAAGGTGGAAGGGATGCTGGCGGCCCTTGGACCGGATGTTGACAGAAGTTGCTGGTTTAACAGCACGCTGGCGTTGGCTTGGCCGAACGGAGATTATGCCATTTACAACGGTCGTGTAGATGGAAGGCTCACTTGGCCTCCGCGCGGAACCAAGGGTTTTGGATATGATCCGGTGTTCGTTCCCAACGGAAATTCAATGACGTTCGGTGAAATCGAATGGGAAGAAAAGCAGCTTGTTGACCATCGGGCAGATGCTTTCCGCAAACTGGTCGAAGCACAGTTTTGAGCGAACCGCTCGCCCTTTATATCCATTGGCCGTTTTGCGTTTCCAAATGCCCCTATTGCGACTTTAACAGCCATGTGCGCGAAACTGTGGACCAGGCGGCGTGGGCGGCCGCGTTGTTGGCGGATATGGCCTACGAAGCAGCGCTTACGCCGGGGCGACCTTTGTCGTCGATATTCTTCGGCGGCGGTACGCCGAGCCTTATGCCGCCCGCCACGGTTGCGGCACTTATCAATGCAGCCGAAAAGCATTGGGGCTTTACAGACGATATCGAAATCACGCTAGAGGCCAACCCCTCATCGGTCGAAGCCGCGCGCTTTGCCGATCTGGCGGCGGCGGGTGTCAACCGCGTGTCGTTGGGCCTGCAATCGCTGGACGATGCCGCGCTGGCCTTTCTTGGCCGCGCGCATTCGGTCGAGGAGAGCCTTGCTGCGCTCGACATTGCGCAATCCGAATTCGCGCGGGTCAATATCGACTTGATCTACGCTCGCCCCGACCAGACAGCGGCGGCGTGGGAAGCGGAACTCGCCCGTGCAATCGGCTTTGGCACCGGCCACATGTCGCTATACCAGCTCACCATCGAACCCGGCACGCGCTTTGCGACATTGGTGCGCGAGGGGCAGTTTGTGCCCGCAGACGATGACGAGGCGGCAGCGCTCTATGAACTGACGCAGGCGATGACATCTGCGGCGGGGCTGCCAGCTTACGAGATCAGCAACCACGCGGGCGTTCGCCAGCAAAGCCGCCATAATCTGACCTATTGGCGCTATGGCGACTATGTCGGCATCGGCCCGGGCGCGCATGGGCGCAGACTGAAGAATGCGACACAACGCCATAAGAAACCAGAAAATTTCTTGTCAGGCTTAGCGCGCAACGCACACGGCATTGTTACCGAAGAAGTATTGGAAGCCGAAACGCGAGCAATGGAAGCCCTGCTTATGGGATTGCGTTTGGCTGAAGGCATCGACCTGACCGACATCGCATCACGCACCGGCGTCGCGGCGGACGGATTGGTGGATAACCAAGCCGTTACGGACATCGAAAAGCTCGGTCTTATCCGGCAGAACGGCACCCATTTGATCGTCACCCTCCAAGGCATGCCACTGCTCGACGCTATCCTGCCGCAAATCGTTCTGGTTGAGCCGCAAGCCGTCGCCTGATAGCGTCGCCGTCATGGCCTCGCTCATTACCGAATATGGCGCATTCCTAACCGACAACCGCCGGATGTCGCCGCACAGCGTGCGCGCTTATCTGGCCACGGCGGAACGGTTGATCGACTTTCTGGGCGCGCATCTGGGCGAAGCAGCAGAAAGGCCGGTTCTCGTCAAACTAACTGCCGCAGATTTGCGCGCATTTCTCGCCAACCGCCGTGTGGACGGCCTCACCAACCGCTCAACCGCGCGCGAACTCTCGGCGATCCGTCACTTCCTGCGTTTCGCCTTGGGCGAGGACGCCACCTTGCCCGTTCTCAAAGGCCCGCGCGTCCAGCGCAGCCTGCCCCGCCCGGTTAGTCCGGACGACGTCATTGCATTGGCAGAAGATGTGTCGCAAGGCGCGCGCGAAGG
>JANONL010000293.1:0-7543 GCA_031420815.1 Sphingomonadales bacterium
TCATGGCGCAAGCCGGGGTCATCGAGACGCGGCGCCGACAACACCATCCACAAAGCGCCACCAGCAATTTTAGCGATGCTGCCATCGGCATTCTGCAGCGGCCAAAGATCCCAAAGATCATGTTCTGACAATACAGGCGTGGCTTGTTGAGGCTCGATAATCGGGGCAGCAGGTACCGGCTGCCCGGCAATTGCCGCAACATGCGCCACCGTCCACTGCGACATCCGATACTCCCCGGTTCGATCAAAAATTTTGTTAAAAACCGACGTCACGGATGGTGCTCTCCCCTATCTGCACCCGTCCCTATCGCGTCGTTCAATAGAACACAACAATCGTTTGCATAAATCATGCTGATCGATCATTTCACAGCAAAATCCACGCTTTTGCCATAGTCTCGCCATCTCGCGGGCTTAGGGCAGGCACAACATTGGCTATTATGAAGTGCAATCCCTATATGTCCGACATGGCTATCCATCCGCTGACGGCGGAACCGCTGGCCGGTTCTGAAAATGACGTTGCTGCGAGGGCTGCACGGCTGAAACGTGCGCCTGAAGACATGGCAATGATTCGCGCAGCGGCGGAACTGACGCGCGACCTCAACGTCGCCAGTCCGCGTATATACTGGGCTGATTTTCTAGTGTCGGCATTGCTTGGCTATGCTGCGCTGGCGATTGCGATTGTGGCGGCCCCGATCTGGATTAAGGCAGCCGCAGTTATTATTGCGATTCTTGCGCTGTACCGCGCGGGCAGCTTCATCCACGAAATTACGCATATCAAGCATGCCTCGGTTCCCGGATTCCGGTTCGGATTCAACCTGATCGTGGGCGTGCCGTTGCTGGTTCCGTCGTTCATGTACGAAGGCGTCCATAACCTGCATCATGCCCGGACACGGTACGGCACCGATCAGGATCCCGAATATCTGCCGCTCGCGCTGATGAAGCCGTGGACGCTGCCATTGTTCATTGTCGTGTCGTTGCTGGCACCGTTTGCCCTGCTTTTGCGCTACGGCGTGCTGGCCCCGCTATCGCTAGTGATGCCTACATTGCGCAAAGCGGTGGTCGAGCGATATTCGGGACTGGTCATCAACCCGGCATTCCGCCGCCGCAGCGCCGAGGGTGAAATGCGGCGCAACTGGATCATTCAGGAAACTGCCGCCAGCGTCTGGGTGATTGCCCTGATCACCGGCGTCGCCACCGGCGTCATTCCTTGGCAAGGGTTCCTCATCTTTCTGGGTGTTGCCTCCGGCGTCGCTGTTCTCAACCAAATCCGCACGTTGGTCGCGCATCTTTGGGAGAATGACGGTGAGCCGCTTAACGTGACCGCCCAGTTCCTCGACAGCGTCAATGTGCCGCCGCCTGCTTTGTTGCCGGTACTGTGGGCACCGGTTGGGCTGCGCTACCACGCTATCCACCATTTGCTGCCGGGTGTGCCGTACCACAATCTGGCCGAAGCCCACCGCAGGCTGAGCGCGGCGCTGGACGAAGGGTCGGCATACCACCGCGCCAATTATGCCGGGCTTCCGGGCTTGGTCGGCCGGATCGTAAACAGCACCATGCGCCGGGGCGCATAATCGACAAAGTTCTAAAGAAAAACTGGAGCGGGCGAAGGGATTCGAACCCTCGACCCCAACCTTGGCAAGGTTGTGCTCTACCCCTGAGCTACGCCCGCTCTGGCGGTCGGGGAAAGTGATTCCCGACGGGTGAGGCGCGCCGTTAGCATGGGGCATACCCCCCCGCAAGCCCCAAATGCCTTGTTTCTTTGCCAAGGTTGAAACGCAGGGGTTGGCAAATGGCAGGGTTTGCCCACATAGGCGGCAACGCGATTCTGCAAAACAACCGAACGGAGACGTATCTTGGCAACGATGGGCCTGACCACCGAAGAACAGAAAGCGGTCGAAGTATTCCGCAACGACGTGGTGACGCCGTCGATGGAAAAACTGGTTATCCTGGATTTCTGGGCGGAGTGGTGCGGGCCGTGCAAGCAGCTGACACCGATACTTGAAAAGGTTGCCGCCGACTATGCCGACAAGGGCGTGCTGCTGGCAAAGGTCGATGTCGACGCCAACAAATTCATTGCCGCCCAGTTTCAGGTTCGTTCGATCCCCACAGTCTATGCGATCTTTCAGGGCCAGCCCGTTGCCGACATGACAGCCGCGCGGACCGAGCCACAGATTGTCGAAATGCTCGACCAGCTGCTCGCCAAACTTCCGGTGAAGGCCGGGGGCGGTGAACCCGATCCGGTTGCCGACATAGAGCCGTTGGTCGCAGCGGGGGAAGAATTGCTGTCGAGCGGTGGCGAAGAGCAGGCTTACGGCTTGTTCGCCGATGCGCTCGGCGTGATACCAGACCACCTGCCAGCGTTGTCGGGCATGATCCGGGCGCTCGCTGCTCTCGGGCGCCGCGAAGAAGCACAGGCGATTTATGACAGCCTTGATGAAATTGCGCGCACACATCCGGGAATCGAAAAAGCCGGATCGGTTTTGACGATTGCCGCTGCAGAGCGCGACCCCGGTGAGCTGGCGGCACTGAAAGCTACTGTCGAAGCCAACCCGGAAGACCATGCCAGCCGGTTCGATCTGGCTAATGCCTTGATGGCAGCGGGCGACCGCGACAAGGCTGCCGACGCGCTACTCCATATCATCGCGACTGACCGCGAATGGAATGAGGGTGCGGCAAAATCACGGTTGCTGGAGATATTCTCCATGATCGGTTTGGAAGACTCTTGGGTTGCCGCGACACGGCGCAAATTATCGGCTACATTGTTCGGATGACGACAAAGCGCATCTCTTTGTTTCCGCTAGCGGGCGCGATATTGTTTCCGGGCATGCAATTGCCGCTGCACATATTCGAGCCGCGTTACCGCTCGCTGGTCAGCGACGCGATGGCGCGCGACCGGATGATCGGGATGGTGCAGCCAAAGGATCGCGGCGACAAATCGGGTCTGTTCGGCGTCGGCTGTCTGGGCCGGATGGGCGAAGTCGAGGCGCTCGACGACGGTCGCTACAATATTATCCTCGAAGGCTTGCAACGGTTCAATATTGTCCGCGAACTCGATGTCAAAACCGTTTTCCGGCAGGCCGAGGCTGAATTGTGGGAAGAGGATGAAGTGAGCGATGTGCTATCCATTGCCGAACGCGCTTCGCTGGAGATAGAATCGCGGCGCTTTGCTGATGCGCAGGGTTATGCGGTGGACTGGAACGCGGTCAGCCAGCTTGACGATTATTCGCTGGTCAACGCCATCGCCCAGATTGCACCGTTCGATTCAGCGGCAAAACAGGCGTTGCTCGAATCGCGCGGGCTATCGGCGCGGTCGGACCTGATTGTCCAGTTGATGCAGTTTTTCGGGCGGCATGACGGGTCGGATAACCGCGTCACTTTGCAATAAGTCTTCAGACGAAACTCTGTCGTAATCCGTCAATGACAAATTGCGCCGCCAGCGCCGCTAACAGCACCCCGAGCAGCCGCGTAATCACCGCCTCTGCCTGTTGTCCGAGCAATTTCATGATCGGCCCCGCCGCCAGCAGCGCCAACAGCGTGAGCAGCAATACTGCGGCCAATGCCGACAGAATAACGCTCGCCCTGTCCACCCCGTCGTTCTGCGCCATCAGCAGCATGACCGATGCAATCGAACCAGGCCCCGCAATCATTGGCATCGCCATCGGGAAAATCGAAACATCCTCGATCTCGGGCGTGTCGATAATCTTTTGCGCGCGCTCTTCGCGGCGTTGTGTGCGCTTTTCGAACACCATGTCGAGCGCGATCAGGAACAGCATGATGCCGCCGGCAATACGGAAACTATTCAACTCGATATGGAGCGCGCCCAGCAACTGTTCGCCGAACAAGGCAAAGACCAGCAAGATAGCTGCGGCTACCAATGTCGCGGTTATCGCCATGCTGCGCCGCTGCGTTGTATTTGCGCCTTTGGTCAGGCTGGCATAGATCGGTGCACAACCCGGCGGGTCGATTACGACAAAGAAAGTGATGAAGGCCGAGAAGAACAGATCGATCATTTCTCAGCTGCAACCCGGTCGATAATCACCACATCGCTAACCTCGCCATTCCACAGTTGCACGTTGAGAATGCGCGCACCGTCAGGCTTAACGACCCATGTCCAGTTGAGCGACTGGTCGCGCGAGAAGCCCATTTTCATAGCAGCCCCTACTGGTGGCGCGACAATTGCGGCGGGTGCCTTGCCCTTGCAACTGGCAACTTTGGTCTCGATCATTTCCGCGTGCCCGCGCGGTGCGGTCAATGCATCGCCGTGGTCAAGCACCCATTTCCATTCACCGTCGCCTCGCGCGCCCTTTTCAACCCATTGCCAGACAGTGGTAAAATAACCGACGGTGCCGTTTGGACGCTGCCATGAACCCGTTGTAACACCGGTTTTGCCATCGCATGACATGAATGCCTTATGCGGCTGCCATTTCACCGATTTCGGCGGATCGGCTCGGCCTTTCAGCCACTCCTGCGCATTAACGGGCTGTGGCACAAACATCACCGCCTCCTTAGCCGCAGTTTCGCGGAACGCCGTCCACTGCCCTTTCTCCTGTGCCAGCCGATTAAAGGCTATTTCCTCCGCAATCACCGCGCTTGGATTAGCCAGCTTCGGTTCAAAATTTCGCGGTCCGCCAGGCTGGCCTCCCGAGCAGGAAGCAAGTGCCAAGGCGGCAAAGAAAACAGAAAATTTAGTCATTAAATTCCCTCCGGCACTGGCATCCCCGCGCGCCGATGTGCGGCAACGACGGTATTCCTCAGCAAACAGGCGATGGTCATTGGTCCGACCCCGCCCGGCACTGGCGTAATCGATCCCGCGACCTCGGCGCATTCGGCAAAAGCGACATCGCCGACCAGTCGGGTCTTGCCTTCTTCGGCTCCGGCGACGCGGTTAATACCGACATCAATGACGCAGGCGCCGGGCTTGATCCACTCGGCCTTGACCATTTCAGGGCGCCCGACAGCGGCCACGACGATATCTGCGCGGCGCACGACATCGGCCAGGTTTTGCGTCCGACTATGCGCCATCGTCACTGTGCAATTCGCAGCGAGTAACAGTTGCGCAACGGGCTTGCCGACCAGAATCGAGCGACCAATGACCACTGCTTCCTTGCCTGACAGGTCGTCGCCCAACGCATCGCGGATCAGCATCATGCAGCCAAGCGGCGTGCAACTGACCATTCCGGTCAGACCCGATGCCAGTCGGCCCGCGCTGACAACATGCAAGCCATCAACATCTTTGTCAGGGTCGATTTTGGAGATCACCGCCAGCTCGTCCAGATGTTTGGGAAGCGGCAACTGGACAAGAATTCCGTCTATCGCCGGATCAGCGTTCAGCGTCTCAACCAGCGCCACTAAATCATCCTGAGCGGTAGCGGCAGGCAGCTGATGTTTAAAGCTTTGCATCCCGACTTCGACTGTCTGTTTTGCCTTGTTGCGCACATAGACTGCGGAGGCCGGATCTTCGCCGACCAATATAACGGCGAGTCCCGGCACGCGACCGGTTGCCGCCGCGAAACCCGAAATGGTTGCCGATATGCGGTTGCGCAGTGTGGCAGCGAACGCCTTGCCGTCAATGATATCGGCGGTCACAGACCGCCCATCGCGAGATCATTAGCCAAACCCATCAGCAACATCTGCAATATCCGCAATCCGATCAGAAGCACCATCGGGGAAAAATCGATCATCCCTGTGTCGGGCATGATGCGGCGGATTGGTCGCAAGAAAGGGTCGAGGATCATATTGAGCGCATGCCAGATCGAGCCAACAATGTTGTTCGACAGGCTGACCACATTGAAGGCGATCAGCAGGCTGAGGATGAACTGTACGATGACAACCGTTGACAAGATGGTCATCAAATAGCCAAGAATCGAAATTAGCGCGAGCAGCATCGGGTTCTCCAAGTAAGACACTAGCGGCACGATTAAACGACCAGCGCCGCTGTATCAACCGCATAAAACAGCTTATTTGTGGATTAGAGTTCCGGCACCCTGGTCGGTGAACATTTCGATCAGCATCGCATGCGCCGTGCGCCCATCAAGGATGACCGCCGCATCCACGCCAGCTTCGACCGCGTTGACGCAGGTTTCTATCTTGGGGATCATTCCGCCGCTGATCGTGCCGTCGGCTTGCAGCGCTGCAATTGCTTTGGGGTCGAGATCGGTCAGCAACTGACCCGCTTTGTCGAGCACGCCTGCGACATCGGTCAACAAAAACAGCCGCGATGCACCCAGCGCCGACGCCACCGCACCAGCCATCGTGTCGGCATTGATATTATAGGTATGGCCGTCTTCGCCAACCCCAATCGGCGCGATCACCGGAATCATATTGGCTGCGCTGATTGTGTCGATAATGCTGCGGTCGACGGTTTCCGGTTCGCCAACAAAGCCCAGATCAACGATCCGTTCGATATTGCTGTCGGGGTATTTCTGGGTGCGGGTGACTTTGCTGGCGCGTACGAAGTTGCCGTCCTTGCCCGAGATGCCAACCGCGCGGCCACCGGCGGCATTTATCCAGCCGACCAGTTCCTTATTGATCGAGCCCGAAAGCACCATTTCGGCGATTTCTGCTGTTTCCTTGGTGGTGACGCGCAGGCCATCGATGAAGCTCGATTCCACTCCGACGCGTTTCAGCATCGCGCCGATTTGCGGCCCACCACCGTGCACCACCACAGGATTGATGCCGACTGCCTTGAGCAAAACAATGTCGGAAGCAAAATCGCGCTGCAACCCGGCATCGCCCATCGCATGGCCGCCATATTTGACCACAAAGGTCTTACCTGCATAACGTTGCAAATACGGCAGCGCCTCGGTCAGCGTCTCGGCCTTGGCAAGTACGGCGGGATCGATGGTCATGCGGATACATCCTGATCCAGCTGCCGGCCAATACGGACCACCAGCGCGATCACCAGCGGCACCATGACAGCCGACAAAACGATCTTCGCCACCATCTGCCCGAGCATCAGGTCGGCAATCGGCCGCACGCCGTAGAAGGATACGGTGATAAAGATCAACGTATCGACAATCTGCGACAATGCCGCCGCAATGAAACCGCGCAATGCCAGAAAGCGCCCAGATGTCCCTTTGAGCCGCGCAAACAGCCAGACATTGAGCGACACCGAGACACCGTAAGCCAATATGCCCGCCGCCATCATCCGCCCGCTTTGCCCGACGATGATCGGAAAGGCTTCCTTTGCAGGTTCATACATCCCCGGGTCGGTCGGCAACTGCAGGACAAAGAAGGACAATAATATGGCAATGAAAAGCGGTACAAAACCATAGCGCACCAGCCGGTCAGCGACAGCCTTGCCGTGTAGTTCGGCAATTGCGCTGGACACCGCGATCAATGTCAGAAACGGAAAAATCCCGGCCTCGACAGCCAGCGGCCCGATGGCGACCTGCTTTGCCCCGAGAAACCCGCCAAGCGGCACCATGCCGCCATAGAAAATCGCAAAGACAAATAGTGAGCGGGGAATGGCACCCAAGCGGGCGCCCGATTGGGTCTGGTCAGTCATGGACATTGCCTAGCGTCTATTTTCTCTCGCGCAAGAC
>JANONL010000294.1:0-2981 GCA_031420815.1 Sphingomonadales bacterium
CCGCAAATCCTCAATTTCTTTTGGGGATATCGAAAGAGGCTGTTCGTAAAACGGATATGGTCCAATCTTAATCGTTCTTTGTGTCGCAAGTTCATCAACCAACTTACTAGTTTCGGAGTTCTGACGCGGGAGACCCTCGTAAATAGTGAATAAAGATGCGGTTTTTGCACGTTCTCGTGTTGCTTCCTTCTCACTCGAAAGTCGCATTTCGCGTACAGCTTTTATAGCACGCATAAGAGTTGGGCTGGCTCGAAGCACGTCAGGAGGGCAATCGACAAGCCAAAAACAATAGCGCTCAATGCCGTTAATCAGGTCCTGACCGCCTAAAAATGGCCTTATCCAATCCGCCAGATCGGGTTCCAACGCCAAGTGAGACGACTTGATGTCATGAGGAAATACCAGATTTCCTCCATCTGCGGCTACGCTGCCATTGGTCAGGGTGCTCGCCCGCGCCAGCGGTATTGCACTCGGTTGTATTACAGTCCGCTTGGTCGTCTTAGAGGCATCAAATAAATAAGGGGAAATCGCACCGTGCGTGCTTTCGACCGGATCGCCCTTGATATCGGGGTAGCTAAATAGCCGTTTTTCATTGGGTTCATTGTCACGATGAGTAAGCCCGATGATGACGACATGGACATGCGCCTTGCCGCGCGCCTCGCTGCCCCAGCTGAACGTCCGGTGCGCGAAGAAGATTTCCAGATGCAGCCGGTCGAACAGGATGGGCCAAAGCTGCGCGACCTGCTCGCCCTGGGTGACCGAGTTGGTCGAAACGAAAGCGATGCGGATGCGTTTGTTGCCGCGCAAATCCTCCCCGGCACGGGGAGGGGGACCGCGCGAAGCGTGGTGGAGGGGGCCCTCCGCAACCGCAGCGCCAGACGTCGAGCCCCCTCCGTCGCTTTGCGCCACCTCCCCGTTCCGGGGAGGATTAAGATACTGCCCGGCTTTGATGAACCACGCCGCCACATAATCGAGCGTCCCGCCGCTGCCGCCCAGCCCTGCTATCCTTCGCACCTGCGCGCGCTGGAACTCGCTTTGGAATTTGGCTCCGACAAACGGCGGATTGCCCATGATATAATGGCATTTTTGTGGGCTCAGCAAATCGGCCCAATCGACCTCAAGCGCATCGCCGTGGATGATTTTCGCCGATTGCTTCAACGGTATCCGCGCGAAGCTTTGCCCGAAGGCCAGGCTCAGTTCGTTATTGGCAATATGGTCGGTCATCCACATCGCCACCTCGGCTATGCGCGCCGGGAATTCTTCATATTCGATGCCGTAGAATTGATCGACGTTGACGAGGCTGAACGCCGCGATGTCCATTACTCGCTGCCCGTCCCAAAGCTCATGCAAGACCGCGAGTTCAAGGCTGCGCAACTCGCGGTAGGCAATGACGAGAAAATTGCCGCAGCCGCAGGCCGGGTCCATGAAGGTCAGGCGCGATAGTTTGTGCTGGAATTCGCGCAGCAACGGATCACGCCCGGTTTTGCGCGCCATGATTTTGGCAAATTCGACCTTCAGTTCATCGAGGAATAACGGCCCGATGACTTTCAGGATATTGGCCTCGGTCGTGTAATGCGCACCCTTGGCCCGGCGTTCCTTGGGCGACATCACCGATTGGAATAGCGACCCGAATATCGCGGGCGACACCTTGCCCCAATCGAACCGCGCGGCATCAAGCAGCATTTCGCGAGTCTTTTTGTCAAACACCGGCGTCTTGATATGCCCGGCAAACAGCGCGCCGTTGACGTAAGGAAAGGCGTTCAGTTCGCCCGACAACCCCTTTTGGCGCTGGCTTTCCCCCGTGTTCAGCACGTCGAACAATTCGATCAACATCCGCCCGGTATCGCTACCGTCCTCCTTGGTATCGGCCTCAATCAATTGCAGGAAAATGTCTTTGGGTTCGAATATGCCGGTGTCATCGGCGAACAGGCAGAACAGCAAGCGCACCAGCAACTGTTCCAGATCATGCCCGGTATAATTGGCATCCTCCAGCGCGTCGTGGAGCTTGCCCATCAGCTCGGCAGCTTTGATGTTGACGATGGCCTGCGTGCCGAAACTGACGCGGCGGCCAAGGATGAAGCCAAAGCTTTCGATATGTTTGTGAAGTTCGGCCAGCGCGAATTTGGTGGCGCGTCCGGTTTCGAGGTCGAGCAGATTCCACGTTTGGAAATCGCAGGTCAGGACGTAGCGGGGCTGATCCTCTGCACGGATGCCGTCGATATAGTCCATCGCCTGCACGCCAGCCTTGTTCAAGTCGAGCTTTGCGCTTTTCTGCTCGATCAGCAGCGTTTTTGGCCAGAACAGGTCCATGAAACCGTGTTTGTTGTTGAGCAGCCTTACCCGTTGTTCGTAGGTCGCAACCTGACGGCGCTTAACGCCGAAAATCTCGAAGAAGTCGTTGTAAAAGCTTTGCGTTTCGCCCTTTTCGTAATGCGCCTCGGCCCACTCCTCACTAAACGCCTTGGCGCGTCTTTTGATTTCGTCCCAGCCAAGCCGCATGTGGAAATTCCCCTTCACTCCTCACTGCCCTTACTCCCCTCCCCAATCAAGCGAAGAACCGCCTTGCAAAATAGGATTTGGCCTGACAGCGTGTGCAAACCACATCGTTAACCGCCCTATCGCTGTCCGGGCCTGCAATCAGCGAACGTCAATCCCGTGCCGCCACCCGCTAAGGTGACAAAGGTTACAAAATACGCCGAAAGCATGTGCACCTTTGTAACCTTAGCCGCTGCAAAAGCAGCGAATAGGCGTCACCTATGTCACCTATGTCACCCTGCAAAAGACGGGCCGAGAGCATGGAGGGTGTAATCTTTGTAATCGTCCGACACCGGCAACGGCCGCGCCGAAAAAAACGCGGTATGCGCAACAATAAAGTGCGCGTCAGGTGTGACTTTAGTGTGACCTTCCAGCTGATATGAAGGCCATTTTTCCGAAGAAATGTTGTGCTGAAGGCCGGAAAATGGTGCCGCCTATAGGATTCGAAC
>JANONL010000295.1:0-8738 GCA_031420815.1 Sphingomonadales bacterium
CTCGAGGCCAAGCCCCGAATCCATCTCATATTATGGTTACCGCGCACCAGAACGAAGGAAACATATGGGTCAATCCAAAGTGGTTAGCGGTTTACGGCTTCACGGACAGGAATGGGCAGCGTTACTGCTTAGTAGCAACGACCTTGTTCAAATACTTTGCCGGTGCGCGGGCAAAGATGCGAAGGCTGGACCATGCCAGAACAATCGATGGCAGCGGATCTCGCCAACTCGCCACGGACAGCAACAAGGAACTGACATGCAGACTGCGTAGCCACTGCGCGAAGGTGATCTGGCCGGTCTGACGCATCTGCAGAAAGGCAAAGAAATCGCGCAACGGGTACCAAAACAGTTTCGTTTGCGAGTAGCTGTCAAAGTGCGGCCGCGGCTGGCCTGTGAGATGGCAGTAGACAATCAGGTCGATCGGCGCACCGGCCTCGGTGATAAGGCGCTGGGTAGCGGTGAACCTGCCATTGACCTCGATTATCTTCAGCTGCCCGTCGCGCATGTCGCGCTTGAATTCGACATTTCCGATGCCTTGCCAGCCTATCCCGTCGAATAGTTTGCGGCCCATTGCGGCTGTCTCGGGCAACCAGACCGACCGGTGAAGGGTGGCGCCGCCGCGATTGACGGGCCAGCGGCGTATGACGCTTTTCGTATAGTCGTATAACATTTCGCCCGCTGCGGTGCGGCAGGTATTGAAGCTCGAAAGCAGGCTGTCGGGCCCGGGAATCATCTCCATCACCATGACCTTAATGCCGCGCGCATGGCACAGCTCGACCTTCTCCATGACCTCTTCAAAGCCGCCGTCGATAATGAAAAGCTTGCAGCCAAATTCGTCCACGAAAGCGCGTGAATTCAGAGGTTTTACCATGACCAATGTTAGAATTTCATTGCGAATTGCCGATAGATCTTCGGGCGTATCGACCACCCAGAAATTGGGCGTCGGCACACCCGCTGCGCGGGCGCGGACGAGCGTTTCCAGCTTGTCGAGCATCGCCATGCTCAGATCGGGAACGAATGCCGGAAGTTTATATTTTTGACAGAGGTCGTCGTGATGCGCCGCAAGAAATTCGAGCGATTCGTCGCACAGGGCAAAGACGATGGCACCTAGCAATTCCGGCGGCGGACTGCCGATCAACAACTGGCACCAGGCGCGGTCAGCGGATATTCCGCGTTCAACGGGAAATGCACGGCGGCAATGGCGCGAATACAACGCGTGGCATCCCTTCCGGCCACTGACATAGACTTTTATGCCCAGCCGACCAAAATTGCGTGTGACGGCGAGACAGTTTTCCCTGCCTCCCAGCAGGACGACGGGCGTGGAGACATCAATAGTTTTGATGTCGAAACATGCGCTTGCGAACTCCTGCCGCCGGCCATCATTGGCAGCTAAAGTGACAGGTTCGGCGGCTTGCCGCGCGGTTCCTGTCTTTGCACTTGCCAATTTACTCTCCCTGTTTGTGTAACGGGATCAAAGCTGCCCGTCCAAGACTGGGCTGAACAGCCTTATGCAGGCTCGGTAGCGTGATAGATGTCTTCGCCGAGCGGATCGCTGCCTGCTCCATTTACCTTGATATACAATATAGCCGCGCCTGCTGGATGCACGCGCTCGTGGTAAATCGACGAGCCGAGGAAGGCGACCAGATCGCCTGGCTGCTCATGCAACATTACGCATTCTTCCAATTGATAGATTTTGTCGAGATCAGGGTGGTCCCGGTCGGTCATGAACACTGCGTGTTCTTCGAGATTAGGCCCAGCCTGAAGACCGGGAAACACACAGGCCGAAGAATTCTGCGGAATAGATACCGGCAGTCCGATGGAGATTTGCGAGGCGGCGCGATCCTTATGCGGTGCGGGCCACGGAGCCGCGTCATTGTCATACACTTTGAGGTGCCGTTCTGATATCGTAAGGTCGTGATGGTCAATGCCGGTAAGCGCGGCCATCCCGCAGCGGAACAGCTCGGCAGATTCGGCGTCCGGAAAATCGAACAGGAACTGGCGCTTTTTGCCGTAGATTCGCCATTCACCCTGCTCATCGATGCTTTCCTGCAGTGCCTTATTCAGAAAATCGGTGATATTATCGACCATCTCCTGCTTCAGCACGCCACGCAAGTGTACATAGCCGCTTTGCTCGAACTCTGCGCGCGCAATGCCAGGATCAAAATTGAACATAGGGACGCTCCTCAAGATGGCGGCAGAACATCACAAGTACTGCCAAGTTACCGAGTGCTATCCGTTAAAGGCGCTGGCAACCAAGCAGGCATCGGTATGCTCCCCGAAATGGGTAAGCTTCGATCCATTTTGCCGGTGCCAATCTGTGGCCGGACACTCCCTTCGCTATTGCGATCCAACCTTTGCGCAATGGCGTGATCGCCCGCCACTAGCTATCCTTTCCGAATCCTCCACACTGGTATTTTGTAATCAAATGAAAGCCTCGCTCGTAACTCCCCAAGAGCTCGACGCCGATTGCATCCGGCGGTGGGAACAACTGCGCACGACAAACTCCATCTACGCCAGCCCCTTCTATTCGCCGCACTTTACGTTGGCGGTCGGCAGAGGGCGGCGTGACGCGCAGGTAGCTATTTTCGAACAAGATGGCCGGATTGTCGGATTTCTTCCGTTCCACCGCGTGCGGAACCGGATCGCGAAACCGATTGGCGGACATTTAAACGATTATCATGGCGCGATTCTCGAACCCGGTCTAGCGCTTGCCGACTCAGGCTTGCTGCAGGCCGCCGGGCTTGACGCCTATGATTTCGACCACCTGCCGTTGCAATTCGGATGTGGGTTGCAATCGGCGGATGACAGTCAGGCATCACCACAGATGGATCTGAGCGCCGGCTATGAAGACTGCATCGCGGCGAAGGGGGATTCCTGGAAACGCGGGCAGCGTGATATGTCCCGAAAATTGCGCAAGATCGAGCGCGAAATCGGCCCGATTCATTTCGAATTTTCTAGTGAGTCCAGTGACGTGTTTGATATTCATGTCGAGATGCGTAACACGCTCTACCGCCGCATGGGGCTGCGCATGGATTATTGCATCGGCTGGGAGGGAGAAGTTCTACGCAGCCTGCGAAATGCGGGAAATCCCGGTTTTAGTAGTGCGCTCAGCGTATTTTATGCCGGTTCACGGCCGGTTGCGGCGCATTTCGGGATTATTTCCTGCGGTGTCCTCCATTGGTGGTTTCCCGCTTATGACCTTGCGGTCCAGCGCTACAGCCCCGGTTTGCAACTGATCGATCATTGCGCGCGGCAGGCCGCAATTCAAGGAATTTCCACGATCGATTTCGGCAAGGGCGAGGATCGTTACAAGGCGCTGTTTGCCGACCGCAACGTTCCAATGCTGAAGGGATCGGCATGTCGTGACGGCAGTTTTGCAGCACGCGCACGCGCGGGTCATGCAGCTATGATGAGCGTTGCCGAGCGCGTGCTACCTGCGGCAATCAACGCCTATTCCAGAAAGTCCATTGAACGGCTTTGGACGGGCACTACTGTGCCGCGACGACATTCACAATGACCCGCTGCCCATAAGGGCTAATTGGTGGATGGCCGCCTATAACCCTGAAGGGCGTTGGCTATAATGCGGTCAAATATCCTATATTATGAGTAACGAGCTATGCGAATTTTAGCGAGAGCGGTGAATTGGCTAAAAAGCAAAAAGACATCGTCGTTTACCGACCTACTCCGACGCGATCAACGCGCCGATATCTGTGGCTGCTACCCATATTTTTCGGCTTGTGTCTGCTGCCAGCCTATCAATCGAACTGGCATTCTGCGTCGCCGACATCGGAAAGGGCGAGTCCTACGCAGATCGTTGTTGACGCATTGCGTTTCGCGGTCGTGTCTCCTGCTTCTGCGACCGTAAACGCCGTTTTGCAAGCTAAGACGATGTTAGGTGCAGCAAATAGCGGAATCTCTGCACAGCTTCAGTTCCTAGGCCCATCCGGCGACCGTGATCGCGCTATTGACTGCTTGGCGGTCGCAGCTTGGTATGAAGCTGGCAATGATTTCGATGGCCAACGGTCAGTCATGCAGGTGGTGTTGAACCGGGTCGCCCACCCCAGCTTTCCCAAATCTGTTTGCGGGGTTGTGTTCGAAGGCTCGCATCGCGCTACTGGCTGCCAGTTTACTTTCACGTGCGATGGTTCAATGGCACGTCGACGTCCGTCCCCGATCGCAATGGCGCGGGCGCGAGCGATAGCCGCGCTAGCGCTGAAAAGGACGATCTATCCTGAAGTCTCGCAGGCAACGCATTACCATGCCGACTATGTTTTGCCTTGGTGGAGCAGCAAGCTTGTCCGCCTTGGCAAGGTTGGACCACACATCTTCTATCGTTGGCCTGGAATGCGCGGGGCGCTGTCCGGACGGCCAAGTTCTGCAAGCGAGGCCGAGCTTGCACAACTCACCTATCAAGCCATGAGCCGACCCGACAGCCCGTCGGCTACGAGCGTTGCGGAAAGCACCCAATTGATCGCAACAACCATGTCAACATCAACTGTACCATTAGCTCAGCCCGAACCGACGGCGGGCAACATCACATCGGTCGCACCTGCTATGAAAACGGATGGCGCGATGTTCCTTGCCGTCGATAGGGCATCGCCAAGTGGTCGCTGGGCGGTTTCGGCTCTCAGGAAATGTACCGGGCAAGCTGGTTGCCGTGTCCTAGCCTACGAAACTCAGGAAAAACTGGCGCACAATAGCAATATATCGGCGCGTGCCCGCGAAAAGCCGATTTTCCTCTTCGTCCGCGATGCTACATCGGGTGTCCAGCTTGCTCTGTGGGATTGCGAGAAGGTCGAGCGACCTGCAAGCAGCCAGTGCCTTCCCAATGTTGATCGGGAACTCGTCAGACTGCTTGGCGGCAGACAAAGTTGATTCTAGGCCTCCGTTGGCTCGGTAGGTGACCTAGGCAATATCAGGCAAGCATGACGGTCTCGTTGATGCCATGTGTATTAGCCCATAGTGCAGCCTGTGTGCGATTGTGGACGTGCAGTTTGCGCAGGATGGCCTTCACATGCACTTTCACCGTTGCCTCACAGACTTCGAGTTTCCGCGCAATTACCTTGTTCGCATAACCGGCCATCAGGCAACAAAGCACATCCATTTCGCGCGGCGAAAGTTTCGCCTCCTCGACTTCTTGATCGAATTCCGAACCTATGGCACGCTCGATCCCGCACTCACTCACAGTGTCTACGAAATCGGACGGCACAACCTTCTCGCCAAGCGCGACAAGCCGCAGCGCCGCAAGCATTCTAGTCGATCGGGTGGATTTGATAATGTACCCGTGCACTCCCGCGCTGAGGCAGTCGATTACTGTCTTCAGATCGAATTGTTCGGATACAACCACTAAACGTGAGTTGGGAAAACTATTCTTCGCACATTCGACCGTAGTAACTTGGCTGGCCAACGAGCTGCAGTCGAGAATGGTGATAAAATCGGTGGCGGATTTTTCCGACGCCAGTTCTTCAACAGACTCCCAAGAGCTAAGAACATTGAAGCCCTCTTTATCGAGAATCAAGGTCATTCCCTCTCTGGAAATGTCGTTTGAACTGACAAGACATACATCGATCGTCACATTATTCGCCCCCAAGTTTCCTAGCCACCACATGTTCGCAAAGAAGCTCGGCTCTTAAGCCGAGTATCAATACAGCTTTGGCGACTCGAAAAGCTTGTTATGGGCAAGCTCATTGGCCTGCGACTCTAACGACGCAATAACCTTTACAAAGCGTTAAAAGAGTCTGTGAGATAGTCCGAGTTCAAATTTGAGTCAATCAACCGAAAGTTATAACCAATAAGGATTAGCCTCACCCCACAGCCGATAGCGAATTCCTGCCTTAACAACTGTCGTTTGCGACCATTTCCCATCGATAGCCGGTAATTTTTACATCCCAAATTATTCCTCAGATAGCCCTTTTATGGATGCAACCTGGTCAGAAAAATGCTTCCTGGATCGTGATTGTGTCACCCGGGGCAATCAGCAGCGGCGCGGCGTCGAGCCGCACTCTTCGACCCTGCGTCCAGCCCTGACGCTGCAAGACCACTTCCGATTTGTTTGCTCGCGGAGAATATCCTTTCGCTTTGGCAATCGCCTGATCGACCGTCAGGTCGCCAATGTAGGGATACTCGCCAGGCGCATTCACCTCACCCAGAATGTAGAATGGCCGATGCTGCGAAACCTCGACCGAGACGCGAGGCGATAGCACATAGCCGCCTGCCGCAAGTGCTGACGTTATCTTTGCTCCAAGTTCGCTCGGAGTCTGTCCCGAGGCTTGCATGGAGCTAATCAACGGCAGCGACAGGCTACCGTCCAGCCCGACGCCAAATTCACCAGTCAGGGTCGCCTCGTCGAAAACGGTCACTTTAAGCCTGTCACCGTCCGCGATGCGATAGCCTTGAGTAAGTCCGGCATTGGCTTCCGCAGCCGACACCTGAGGTAAGTCCGACGTCGCGCAGGACGCCATAAAGAAACAGGACGAAATCGCGACAAATAGAAGAATGAATCTGGGGACCACCCGTTGAGTGATCCTGCCAATGAAAGCTTCGTTTGTGTTAGTCATCCTGTCATCCATAACTGGAGCGCGATGGCTTACCCTAACTCACATTTTCCACTGAATAAAATGGATAAGATGCGCGGGCCATTACTAAGTTGGGGAAGTGGTAACGGACCAATGCGTCGGGCCTTAGCCCATCGGGATAGACGCGGGATACACCCTTTGACCGTTTGTGTCCGACCCAGTTTTTGACCACTTTTCCAAAATAATTGATCGGTCGCAAAACAGTGAGAGCAAGTCCGTGCGGGAACGCGGGCGAACCGAGGCAATGACTATGTTGGAACAGATGCGTATTTCCACCCTGCAGGACATCGAAATCGTCACGAGGTTGGCGGAAAGCCTTGAGTCGGCTGCCGACGAGTTGCAGGATAATGATTGTTCCAACCTGCAGCAGTTGATCGCTTCCAAAAACGTCTACGCAGCAGATGCGGCGTTGGCCCGCAGCGAGTCGCAAAGAGACGTCCTTCCGGAACAGGCGGCAAAGCCAAATTTAAGTCTTCCACCGGCGAGCCGGGTAATGGATGTCATTATCGCCACTACCTTGCTCATCATGCTACTACCCGTGCTAGCGTTTATCGCTGTCATTCTAAAGTTGGCGGAGCGCGGTCCGATATTCTTCGCCCACCGGCGCGTCGGCCTTGGCGGCGAGTCGTTCAATTGCCTTAAATTCCGCACAATGTGTGTCGATGCCGATCAGCGGCTTGTAAGGGTCCTTGCCAAGGACGAAGCGTTGCTGCGCGAATGGGTAGATACACAAAAGCTACATTGCGACCCACGCGTGACCCGCTTCGGGCGGGTTCTTCGCAATACCTCGCTCGACGAGCTTCCGCAGTTGATCAACGTTCTTCGCGGCGACATGTGCCTTGTCGGACCGCGACCAATTGTCGAAGACGAGATGCGTCGCTATGGTCGATATGTCGCGTTCTACGTCAGTGTTAGACCCGGGTTGACTGGCCTGTGGCAAGTGACCCGGAATCCTCGGACCAGCTATCGCCGACGGGTCGCAACAGATGTGCTGTATGTGCATAACCGGACGTTGGCATATGATTTCAAGATATTGTTAGCCACTATCCCAGCTGTTCTTGTCGGCAATGGATAGTCGTGATGCGGGGCATCGGAACGGATTATATAACTAAAAATAAAACCAGCCACGCGATGAGTGCTAGTGGCAGCGCCACTACCAAGCCACGGCTGAAGCTCCGCCCTTCACTTCGCGCATGTTCCTCCACGCCAGAACCGGGCGGCAATTCTATCATTCAGCTCGCCTCATTATCGTCAGGTAAACGATTGATACTTTCGAATAGGCTTGGACGCAAGTACTGGGCTGCGTGCGAGTGCAATTATCGTCGAATCACTAACGCCTTTATGTCGGATCTCGCGAGCTTGCTGGATGTTTCTTCCATCATTGCGCTGGTAACGTTAGAGGCATTTTCGTCGCCTACCCCGCCCGTGCCCTGTGTAATCCGGATCAAGCCGCGAGCGGGCCAGGTCAGAGTAAAGCCAAAGGCTCTGGGCCCGATTGCGGCTTTGGTCTGCGTTTTGTTGTCGCGGCCAGCCCATGCCCAGAACAACGAGATAGTCACTCCAGTCGATCTGTTCGAGCCTGAACGCGGAGACGGCGTCCGGATCAGCCCGAGCCTGTTGTTATTTCCCTCAATCGAAAGCGACGTGACCTACGACAGCAACGTCTACAACAGCGGCCAAGTTGGGCTGGACGATTTGGTTGTCTCGTTCAGGCCTCGCCTCACTTTGCGAACTGATTTGCCGCGGCATCAATTCAGCTTGACCGGTGGCACGGACATTCGCCGCTATGCTCAAATCGGCGGCGAAAACAGCGAACAGTTCGACATTAACGGTAAGGGCACGTTCGACCTGGCTCAGCGCACCGAGATCATTGCCGACGCCGGTTTCCGGCGGGGGATCGAACAGCGCGGGACGGCGGGCGACCAGTTCCTAACCGACGAGCCGGTGGCTTTTGACCGCACATTCGGCGGGCTGCTGTTGCGGCGCAAGGGTGGTTTTGTCGAGCTGACTGCGGAAGGACGGATCGCCGAGACGAAATACAAGGATACGAAGATCAATGGCGTGCCGTTGGACATCTCCGACCGCGATACTAGGGTTATGCGTGCCCGGATCCGTGGTAGCGCGCCCAGCAGCCATTACTCACGGATCTTCGTCCAAGCCTCG
>JANONL010000296.1:0-3664 GCA_031420815.1 Sphingomonadales bacterium
CGGCCAGATGCCGCCAGCTACCGAGCGCCCCAGCTCTTGTGCCGCTTTTTCCCTCAATCGACTGCCCTTTGTAGTCACCGTGAGCGACGAACACCGTTTTGGAAGACTGAAAAACCGTAACCTCGCAATGTTGTCCCAGTACTGTCACAGGATGTGTAACCGCTCTGCCGTCCGCTATCTTCGCCATCAAAGTCTTCCTCACCCATTTTTCTCTACACCTAATTCAATGGCTGCTTTCGAGCAATCTTATAACATGCGAGAATGTCAGAAGATGGTGCTACCTCAAACCCGATCAAACAGCCCCGCAAATTCCTTGTCTGCGTAACTGCGTAATTTCTTCAAGATCAACGGATTCTCGCCGACGCGCATGATTCGCAGCGTATCCGGCACGAGTTTCATGATTTCATTGGAGTCCATGAGGCTGCGCATGTCGAGGTGCTGGGTTTTACTCAAAGATCGTTTGGGGTCTTTAACCATCACATCCTTTCCGCTTTGCCCGCCGGTGTCCTTGCTCATCGACATTCCACGAATTGCAATCAGGCTTTGTCTTTGAGCGTCATGGCACGTTCGCGAACCAAAGCTTTGACCGTCGCGAAGTCGGCGTCCGACGGTAACGCCGTGGCAAACTCGCCATCAATCGCGGCGATGACGGCATTGCATAATTGTCCGATCCGCGCTCGCACGAATGGCGCGCCAAGCTGGGCATCGGCTGCGAACCGTTCCCAGTGGCGCGGCTCGATGTCTTCGAGAACGGACTTGCCGCCTATTTTCATCGCCAGCTTCACATGCAGATTGGGGTAGATGATGGTCGATAGCAGATCATAAAGCGGCGCGAGGGTGATTGCACCGCCCCCATTTCCACCACTGTGTAGCAGGCTGAAATTCTTGGCATGGGCATCGGCATTGCCGATGATCAGGTTGAAAATCGCGGCATCGAGAAGTTTCAGAATTTCGCGCGCGGGGCGCGTCGCTGCACGGCGCAGCAGCGCGAAACAGTCTGGGAAGATCGGCCCGCCTTCGCTGGCATATTTGCGGTGCGAAGGGACGCCAAGGGCTTGCGCAAAGTCTTCCTGATGGAGCCGCGTTACGCTTCCCCCTGCGCTAACCGCACGGTCGTAGCGGGTGACGAGCAGAAATGACCGGTCCGCAACAACACGCATTTCAACTGCCGCAACCTCCAGCCCTATTGCGCTCGCTAGCGACATGCAGAAATATTCATTCTCTGTCGTGCCTTCAAACCGCGATATTGGCGGTTTGAGGATATGGCTTGTCGGTTGCCCTGGCGCAGGGAGCGCAATTTGCCCGTCGATCAGGAGGACGGGTAATTTGGATTGCGCACCCGCCAGCGAGAGCCGCAATCCATCTTCGCCTGCCAGCATGGGGCGGAGCGGGAGATGGTCGAGCAATTGCACGAGTGCATCGTTATCGAGCAGTTTTGGCGCGGCGTCGCTTGGTGACGCAGGCTTTTCCCCTTCGGGCAATAGCGTCAGTGCGCCCGCGACTTCGCCACCGAGATATTCGAGCAGCCGGAATTCATTGTCCGCCGACACGCCGAGCGCGCGCGCAATCGCCGTGCGCTGCCCTTCCTCTGGCAATATGCCGCCGAAAAAGGCTTGGACCGCGCTACGCTTAAAAGGTTCGGCTTGCTTAGGAAGCGAGAAAGACAGGGTCGGTGCCTTGGAATCGGCCAGCCACGCGGCATCATAAGCAAACAGCGTTTCGCCATCGGGGCCGAGATATAGGCACCCGGAGATGCGGCCATCCCACCAGACAGATAGGCGGTCGGTCATAGGTCGCCCGCAGGTGGCGCGATGGTGACATCGCAACCAAGCGTCGCCAGAACATGCAGCACCTTTTCAAGCTGGAGCGTGGGCTTGCCCGCTTCGAGATCGATGATGAAACGGATGCCGACGCCAGCCGCCGCTGCAAGCTCCGCCTGTCGCAGCTTCTGTGCCTTGCGTTCGCGATGAACGATCAATCCGAGTGACTTACTATCCATATTACCGAGCGGGACATTATTGGAAGCAATGGTCATTTGCAAGAGGATTATTCCTGATCGGGAATAAATTGAACAGATAAGCCTAAGCGGCCAAAATTATTCCCGCTCGCACACATTTTGCAATGACGCCTTACCGAACCAACGCGAGAACCTTGTTCCCACCCATTACGGCTTCCCGTGCCATATCCAGCACTTCCACTGCCTTCAATTTGAATTCCGGTGCGAGATGGGCGTAGCGCAGCGTCATCGCATAATCGCTATGGCCGAGCAATTCGCGGATGGTGTTGAGATCGACGCCACCCATCGCCAGCCTTGATGCGAAATGGTGGCGCATGTCATGCCAGCGGAACGTTGAGATTTGCGCGTCCTTGAGCAGCCGACGCCATGACGAGTTGGCGCGGTCGAACCGTTCGCCTTGCTCGTTGACGAACACGAGGCCGGAAGTATCCTCACTTTGCGCGCGCCAGTTGAGCAAAACCGAGGTCGCTTCGCGGTTGAGCGGAATATGGCGCGTCCGTCTGGACTTCGCAGTTGCGCCGGTCACGGTCAGAATGCGCCGGTCGAGATCGACGTTCTCCCATGTCAGGTCAAACAGTTCGCCACGCCTGCATCCGGTGTTGATCGACAGCAGGATCAGCGGTTTGACATGATCGGTAAATACGAAGTCGCGCAGGCTGGGCAGCAGCACATAGCCGCGTTCCGCGCGCCAGCCGTTGGCTGAATCGCGTTCCGCGCGGCGGCGCTCTTCGCGCGCTTCGATGGCTTCGCGTAGTCTGTATTCCTCGGCATCGGTCAGATAGCGGACCTTGAGGCAATCATCGACGCGCGCTTTCTTGATCTTGGCGAGCGGATTGACCGGCAATATCCCCCAATCGACCGCGCGGTTGAAACTCGCCTTGATCGAGGAAATGTCGCGGTTGATCGTCTGGTTGCTCAGCCCGCGTTCGACCTCGCCCGCGCGCCAGCGTTCAATATCAAGACCGGTGATCTTGTCGAGCGGCTTGTCCAGCAGCTTCTTGAAGGCGGTAGCGAGGCGTTTGAGATTTTGCCCATAGGCTTTCTGGCTGGACCTCGCCCATGCCGCATAGTCGCCATCGAGATACTCACGATAGGTCGGCATCACCGCCTTGGGCTTGCGCGCTTCAATCGGGTCAATGCCGCGATAGAAATCAGCGAGAATAGCGCGCGCGCTTTCGCGCGCTTCACTGACACCAAGCACATCGGCCCGACCGAGCCAGACACGTTTGCCGCGCGCATATTCGCAATAAAAGGATTTGGTGCCGCTTGGCATGACCCGCAGAACCAGACCCTTCAACCGCGTGTCGCGGTGATCGACTTTGGCCGATGGAATGGGTAGTTTGTCGATGACCATTTGGGTTAGAGCTGCACGCATAGTTTACCGCCTTCAGATGCCCTTCGAATCAATCTGGTGGTGCTGTGGTGGTGCAACTTGATGAAATAGAACGGAACAGAATGGCACCGGATGCAACCCAGATCATGTTCAATAAATGGCAGAATTCTGCGGTTTACGCAAGGTTTTTAAGGTGCGATGCGGTGCAACCGGAACCACCCAAATTAGCGGCTGGGGGTGTGGGGGTCGGAGGTTCGAATCCTCTCGTCCCGACCAATCAATCCGTTTTCCTACACGCGCCGATTTGGTTAGGT
>JANONL010000297.1:0-4135 GCA_031420815.1 Sphingomonadales bacterium
TTGTTGCCGATGCCGTGGGCGGGTTGGACGGCGTTCATGCCGAACTTAAACCGGATGATAAAGCGCGTATCGTTGGGGAACTCAAGGCCTCGGGCGCAAAGGTCGCGATGGCGGGCGACGGGATCAACGACGCTCCCGCACTCGCCGCCGCCGATGTTGGTCTAGCCATGGGAACCGGAACCGATGTTGCGATAGAAAGTGCCGGGATCACGCTTACCAAAGGCGATCTCGCCGCCGTCGTCCGCGCCCGTGCGCTTGCCAAAGCGACAATGCGCAATATACGACAGAACCTGTTCTTCTCGTTCCTGTTCAACGGGATTGGCGTGCCGGTCGCGGCGGGCGTGCTGTACCCTGTGTCCGGCATTCTCATGTCACCGATGTTTGCCGGAGCAGCAATGGCCTTGTCATCGTTTACGGTAGTAATGAATGCGCTTCGGCTCAATCGTGTGAAGCTCGTTTGAAAATGCTGCGAAGCACTACATTTTCGCTAAACTTCTGCTGTTGGGTCATGTCCGGAAGTCCGGACATGATCTCGATTTTGTGGCGTTGTCGGTAGAGCACGGTGTCGTGGGGGGATGTGGATTTTGCGGTTTGATTTTGAGGGGATGCATGCTTCGATTTCACGATCTGCCAGCGCCTCGCGGAACCAGTTGGCATCATATCCTTTGTCACCGAGGAGTGACCCGGCCTTTGGAAACGCGTCAATCATCAGCGCTGCACCGCCGAAATCACTCATCTGGCCTTTGCTGAGCAACAAGATCGATGGTCGCCCTTTACCATCACATACAGCGTGTAGCTTCGAGTTCAGGCCACCCTTGGTTCGACCTATACGTCTGGGAATAGACCCCCTTCGACAAGCTCAGGACATGCTTTTTAAAAGGCTCGCAGCGGTTCGGTGCGCCTTCAAATGTGTCGCATCGATCATCAACTGGTCAGGCTTGCACGCCTTGGCTGCAAGGCTTGCGAATATCTTGTTGAACACGCCCATACCGCTCCAACGGATAAGGGCTCTCCTGAGCGAAGTCGAAGGGCGATTGTAGATCGTCTTGGGTGGCCCATACTGCGTTGGAGCGTCACGCCAGCGCAGCCCGCCCTGGATTACGAAAATGATGCCGCTGATGACCCGACGGTCATCAACGCGGGGAACGCCGTGCGACAACGGAAAATACGGCTCAATCTTGCGCATCTGCGCCTCGGTCAACCAAATCAAATCAATCATGGCAATGCCTCCTTCGCATCGCCATTGGAACCAAAGGCGTGCAGAGCACAATCAACCGCACGCCACTTAAGCAAGCACTTCAATAGGTCCTGAGCCTAAATTCACGAAGTCAAAAAGCAGCCTAAGGCTGCACACCTCAAATCGTATTTTTCAAGCGCTTTAATGCTTGCGTCCGAAGTCGGGTGCATCGTCATCCTGGCCCTGCTCTACAATCGAGCGGCGGATATTGCGGGTGCGGCTGAAGAGTTCTTCGAGTTCCTCGCCCTTGTCCCAGCGGATCGCACGTTGCAGCGCGGACAGATCTTCGGAGAACCGCTGGAGCATTTCAAGCACGGCTTCCTTGTTCGACAGGAAAACATCGCGCCACATAACGGGGTCCGAAGCAGCAATACGGGTGAAATCGCGAAAACCGCCCGCCGAATATTTGATTACTTCGCTCTGCGTCACACCCTCCAGATCGCTGGCGGTGCCGACGATGGTGTAAGCAATCAAATGCGGCAAATGGCTAGTGACGGCGAGCACGAGGTCATGGTGGCGCGCATCCATGATTTCGATATCGGCACCCAAATTCTGCCAGAATATTTTAATCCGCTCGACCGCGATTTCGGGTGCGCCTTCGGGCGGGGTCAATATGCACCAGCGGCCTTTGAACAGCGTTGCAAAACCGGCATCTGGTCCACTTTTCTCGGTCCCGGCAACCGGGTGCGCGGGGATGATCGTCGCGCCCGGCAAAGCAGCTGCCAGAGCCTCGGCGACGCTTTGCTTGCATGAGCCGACGTCGCTGATGATGGCATCGCTCGGCACATCATCGGCGATGGCCTCGCCAACCGCGCCCATGACGCCCACCGGCACGCACAGCATTACCAGATCGGCATCGATAACCGCGCTGCCCGGCTGGTCGGTTACGTCATCGCATAACCCGAGTTCGACCGCGCGCGAACGGACATCGACATCGGCGTCATAACCGGTGACCCTGACTGTCGGCATCTGCGCTTTTACCGCGCGCGCGACCGACGAGCCGATCAGGCCCAATCCGATGATGCTGACTCGGGCAAAAGGGATCATGCGCTATGCCGTTCCAGTATATTGCGGAGTGCGGTCACCACGCCACGGTTCTCAACCTCGGTACCAATGCTGATGCGCAGGCCGTTGCCCAGCCCCTGTCCCGGTAGCCAGCGGACGATATAGCCCGCATCCATCAGGCCTTTATAGGCGGTTTCTGCACTGCAACTGCCGTCAAAAATGATCATCAGGAAATTTGCCCATGACGGTACGGCGCGCAGACCGTGGTTCGACAAAGCAACGATTTCAGCCGCCATCCAGTCGCGCCACTGCGCATTGTGCGTGCGGCTGGTGGCCACAAATTCGGTATCCGCCAGCGCTGCGATGCCTGCCGCCTGGCCAGCCGCAGTGACATTGAACGGCGCGCGGATGCGGTTGAGCGTCGCAATCAAACCGGGCTGACCATAAGCCCAACCGATACGCTCGGCAGCTAACCCGTAAATCTTCGAAAACGTGCGCGTAATGAGCACATTGTCGTGCTTGCGCGCCAAATCGAACGAGGAGGGGCCGTCATCCTCGAGATATTCACCGTAAGCTTGGTCGAGCACGAGGATGCAATCCGACGGCAAGGCAGCATGCAGCCTCTCAATTTCGGCATGGTCACAATAGGTGCCGGTCGGATTATTTGGATTGGCCAGAAACACCAGCCGCGTCTTCGCATTCACCAAAGCCAGCAGCGCGTCGATATCGGTGCCATAATCGTTGTCCGGCGCGACCACGACATTGGCCGCGCATTTGCGCGCGGCAATATCGTAAACCGAAAAGCCGTAGCGCACATAGATGATGTCGTCGCCGGGCCCGGCATAGCCCATCGCAATCAGGTTGAGCAGCTCGTCCGAACCGGTGCCGCAAACAATCTGATCGCTTTCCAGATCATAAGCCGCGCCCAATGCTTCGCGCAGCGCATTGCTCGCGGGGTCGGGATAGCGCGCTAGCGTAGTCTGTGCGGCAACCATCGCCTCGTTCGCATGCGGACTGCAACCCAACGGGTTTTCATTGGCAGACAGTTTGATGAGCAAACGACCGTCATCGCCCTTGGCCTTGCCCGGCGTGTAAGCGTTGATGGCGTTGATCCAGGGCTTGGCTTCGGGATTGTTCATGCCGGCGCCATAGCGGTGGTCGCCCACGAATCCAATAAGCTATTGTTTCAGCGGTCCTCGCTGATATGGCGTGCATTATGAGCGACGACGTACGGTTTGGCCTTGATAAGAAGATACGTCTGCTCGGGCCGGTAAAGCTCGATAGCGGGGCTGAATTTGCGCCAGTTGATTTCGCCTACGAAACCTATGGCTCGCTCAATGCCGATAAATCGAACGCCATCCTGATCTGCCATGCGCTGACCGGCGACCAATATGTCGCGTCAAATCATCCGGTGACCGGCAAAGACGGCTGGTGGACGCGGATGGTAGGCACGGGCAAACCGATCGACCCGTCGCGGCACTGCATTATCAGCATCAATGTGATGGGCAGCTGTATGGGGTCGTCTGGCCCTGCCAGCATCGACCCCTCGACCAATCATGCTTATGGCATGGACTTTCCCGTCATAACCATCGGCGATATGGTGCGCGCGCAGGCGATCTTGCTCGAATATCTGGGCATTGAAAATTTGGCAGCCGTGGTTGGCGGGTCGATGGGCGGGATGCAGGCGCTGGCATGGGCATCGTTATTTCCCGACCGTGTCCGCTCCGCCGTGGCGATTGCCTCGACTGCGCGCCATTCGGCCCAGAATATCGCGTTCCATGAGGTGGGGCGGCAGGCAATCATGGCCGACCCGCGCTGGAACAATGGCGCTTATTATGGGCGGGAAACCCCTGCATCCGGATTAGCGGTGGCGCGCATGGCGGCGCATATCAC
>JANONL010000298.1:0-1522 GCA_031420815.1 Sphingomonadales bacterium
CAGCAAAAGACACCGTATTGGGCATCGCTCGACGAGGAGGAGGCGCGGATGCGCACCGGGCCAAGCACCGAGTTTCCCGTCAAGTGGGTCTACAAGCGCCAGAACCTGCCGGTGAAGGTCGTCGCCGTCCACAGCGTGTGGCGCAAGGTCGAAGACCCGGACGGCGACCAAGGCTGGATGCACGTTCGCTTGCTTAGTCCCAAACGCTCCGCCGTTGTCATCGGCAGCAGCATAGCTTCTCTGCGCGAAATCCCCGAAACTACCGCGCGTATTGCTTGGCGGGTTGAGCCTGGCGTTGTTGGCCGCATCGATGAATGTAGCAAAGGCTGGTGCCGCTTCGACAACGCAGGACGCTTTGGCTATATCGAGGCCGAACGGCTTTGGGGCGACGAAGCCCCCTAAGCGGTCACCGCGCCTTTGGGTTTAACTACGTCGCCGCGCCCGACAACTTCGGCAAACCGGGCGTGATAATCCTTATGTTCTGTACCCATCCATTTATCCCAAAATGTAAAATAAAGGCCGTAATTGCGGCTGAAACCACCATTGTGATGCAAGTCATGATGCGTTGTGGTGTTGATCCAGCTGGTGAGCGGCGTTGCCAGCCACCAGCGCGGCATGAACTCGAACCCGGCATGGCCCATCGCGTTGCGGATAATCTGGAAATTGAGCCAAGTGAACATAACCCAGCCGGGCGTTGGTACAAAAAACTGCCAGATAGGCACGAACATGAACATCACCACCGCCTCGGGAATGGCGAAGCTATAGGCAGCCCACGGTGTCGGCGTGATCGAACGGTGGTGCGCACGGTGGAAATGTTTAAAAAGCTTCGGATGGTGCATCACGCGGTGCGACCAATAGAAATAGGCATCATGCGCGATGATGATACCGGCCAGAATGAGCAGATCGGTTCCCCAGCCAAAGCTACCGTCGAATTTCTGAAATATGCCGTTATCCCCGCCCCAAATCAGGAATGCCGCGCCAAAAGTGTAAACCATCGCCGATTGCAGCGACTGCAAAAACTCGCGTCGCTGGTCGGCTGATGTCGATTCTCTGTGCTGTATCTTACGTGCCTTAATTGAAGTGCGACGAAGCAGCCAGACAATGGCGACAGTGACAGACGCTGCAATCAGATAACGCCCGAAATCAAAGGCGAAAACATAAGGCCCTTTGTTGAGCAGGATGTCGAGGGGAGGAATTCCGGTGATCATATCGTTTTCCATGGCAAGTGACACTTGCTGTTTGGCTGCCCAAACAAAGATATACTTCCAGATTTTGGAAAACGGCTAGCCGATTCCGGAATCAACCAGCCGACCGCATACGATATTCGCTTGGTGTCATGTCTTCAGCATCGCGGAAGGCGCGGTTGAAGGGACCAAGCGAGCCAAAGCCTGCATCGAGCGCGATGGTGATGATCGGGACGTCCTTCTGGGTTGGATCGACGAGCGCCATCTTTACTTCATGAAGGCGAAAGCCGTTCAAAAAAGCCGCAAAATTGCGGTGACCCAATTGCCCGTTAATCGCG
>JANONL010000299.1:0-11123 GCA_031420815.1 Sphingomonadales bacterium
TCAAGCGCGATATAATGCACCTGTTCCGGCGTGATGATATTGACGCAAAACTGCCATAAGCAATGTTGACTTTTGCTGCTATCAACCGTAACGGCCACGTCAATAAGAGCGGTCGCTGGACAGATTCGGCGGCCCTTTTCATTTCAAGACGCATAAAATTTAAGGATTACAGTCATGAAGCGCACTTTTCAGCCGAGCAATCTCGTGCGTGCCCGTCGCCACGGTTTTCGCCTCCGCATGTCGACTGCTGCTGGCCGCAACATCCTGAATGGCCGCCGCGCACGTGGCCGCAAGAAACTGTCGGCCTAATCACCGAGAAGGCGGACCGCGATATGCGCGGTTACAGCATTATCACAAAGCGTGCCGATTTTCTGGCGGCCAACCGGGGGAAGCGATACGCTACTCCCGGTTTTGTTTTGCTCGTTTTTGACAGGCGCGATGAAGACCCCGCGATCAGGCTCGGCATCACCATCACCAAAAAGGTCGGCAACGCTGTCGTTCGAAATCGGATGCGCCGCCGATTTCGTGAACTCATGCGCGAGATGCTGGCCGATAAGGGCAAAGCTGGTGCCGACCACATACTGATTGGCCGCGATGGCGGGATTGAGAAGGATTTCGGTGAGTTGCGCGCTGATATGGCGCGGGCTTTGTCGAAATTGAACACTCCAACCGTTCGTCCTGAGCCTGTCGAAGGACGAGAGGGCAGCGATGGCCGTGCTTCGACAAGCTCAGCACGAACGGAAAAGTAGGTGATCGCCCGCCTCTTCATCCTGATCGCGCGTGGCTGGCAGCTTGGGCCCTCACGCATCCTGCCGCCGACCTGCCGCTATGCGCCCAGCTGCTCGGCTTACGCCATCGAGGCGCTTCAAAAACACGGCGCAATTAGGGGTGGCTGGCTGGCCCTCAAACGGCTATTGCGCTGCCATCCTTGGGGCGGGCACGGCTATGATCCGGTGCCTTAGCGCCTCATCTTATTGAATAACGGGGAATAACAGACGTGCAAGACCGGCGTAACCTGATTGTCGCGATATTGCTGACAGGGATTATCCTTTTCGGCTGGCCCTATATTGCCAGCTATTTCTTCCCAACTCCGCCTGCTGTTACCAGTACGGCAAAGACAGAATCTGCGTCTTCTGGCGCTGCAACGTCGGATGCCGCGATAGGCGCGGCGGCCGCTCCTGCAAAAACTGTGGCGCTTGGCGATGCGCTCAAAGGTAGCGCACGGGTGCTGATCGAAACGCCGAAACTCAAAGGTTCGGTGAACCTCGAAGGCGCGAAGATCGACGATCTGTTGTTGCTTGCGCACCGCACCGAATTGGCAAAAAACTCTCCCGCGGTCAGGCTCTTTGCACCGTCGGGAACCAAGCAGGCTTATTTCGCCCGCTTCGGCTGGACCGGAACCGGCATTACCGCGCCCGACGACAAAACCGTCTGGACGCCGAGCGCTGGCAAGCTAACGCCGACAACGCCGGTCACGCTTAGCTGGGCCAACGCGGAAGGCCAGAAGTTCGACATCGTGCTGAGCATCGACGAAGACTATATGATTACCGCCGAGCAGCGCTTTACCAATGGCGGCACCACGCCCGCGCAAGTCGCAACCTTCGGGCTTGTCAGCCGCAACGGCAAGTCGCTCGATCCCGACACCTGGAACATCCATGTCGGCCCGATGGGCGTTTTCAACGATGAGATTACCAACCTCAATTATGACGATCTGGAAGAAGCGGCAACGGGCGAAGTATCCTATAAATCGACCGGTGGCTGGCTGGGCGTTACCGAGAAATACTGGCTCGCCGCTCTGATTCCTGATCAAAAGACCGCGATTAACGCCAAATTCCGCGTCGCCGACAGCGTCTATCAATCACAGATGGTTGACGCCGTCCAGACTGCGGTCGCTCCCGGCCAGACGGTCACAAAAAAATCCCAGCTGTTTGCCGGT
Organism: Sphingomonadales bacterium; assembly: GCA_031420815.1. Lineage (GTDB taxonomy): Bacteria > Pseudomonadota > Alphaproteobacteria > Sphingomonadales > Sphingomonadaceae > Sphingorhabdus_B. The sequence continues at coordinate 1,937 of JANONL010000299.1, forward strand.
GCCAAAGAAGTCGTTGTGCTCGACAAATATGCCAAAGGCGGCGTCAAATATCTCGATTACGCCATCGACTGGGGCTGGTTCTGGTTCATCGCCATCCCGTTCTTCTGGATACTCCATTGGCTATTTGGCGTATTCGGCAACTTCGGCGTCGCGATTATCGGCCTGACTCTCATCGTCCGTGGCTTCATGTTCCCCGTCGCCCAGCGCCAATTCGCCTCGATGGCGCAAATGCGCGTGGTGCAACCGAAGATGAAGGCGGTGCAGGAGCGTTGGAAAGAAGACAAGCCGAAGATGCAGCAGGAAATGATGAAGCTGTACAAAGACGAAAAGGTCAATCCGCTCGCCGGTTGCCTGCCTATCGTCCTGCAAATTCCGATCTTCTTTGCGCTCTACAAGATTTTGATGCTCAGCATCGAAATGCGCCATCAGCCGTTTGCATTGTGGTTGCAGGACTTGTCCGCTCCCGATCCATCGGCGCATATCCTGTTCGACGCACTTGGCACCGGCTATACACTGCCCGCATTTTTGGCAATCGGCGTACTGCCAATCCTGCTCGGCGTCACAATGTGGTTGATGCAGAAACTCAATCCGCAACCCATGGATGAAGTGCAAAAACAGGTCATGGGCATCATGCCGTGGTTCCTGATGTTCATCATGGCGCCGTTTGCGGCGGGCCTTCAGCTTTACTGGGTGATGTCGAACCTGGTTTCGATAGCGCAGCAGAAATGGCTGTATTCGCGCCACCCGATATTGAAGCAACAGGCGGCCAAGGATGCCGAGGACAAGGCGACCGGGAAAGCCAAGGCGGGAACGTGAGCGCAGATTTGATAGCAGGAATAGCCGAGCCTAACCGGATTTTTTCCGGCCCGGTCACATTCCTGAAATCTGCGCCGAAGCTGGAATTCCTGCCCGAGCCGACGGTGCCGGAAATCGCATTTGCGGGTCGGTCCAACGTCGGCAAATCAAGTTTAATCAATGCGCTGGTCAACCGCAACAATCTGGCGCGAGCGTCGAACACCCCCGGGCGAACCCAAGAGCTGAACTTCTTCGATGTCGGCGCACCTGCGTTGTTCCGCATCGTCGATATGCCGGGCTACGGCTATGCCAAAGCGCCGATTAAGACGGTCCAGCAATGGCGATATCTGATCAACGACTATCTGCGTGGTCGCGTGGTTTTGAAACGTGTATTCGTGCTGATCGATAGCCGTCACGGCATCAAGGAGGTCGATCATGATATCATGGGAATGCTCGACGCGGCTGCAATCAGCTACCGGATTGTCCTGACCAAGACCGACAAGATCAAGGCTAGCGACCGTGAGGCGGTCGAGCTTGATACCATGGCAAAGCTCCGCAAGCATGTTGCGGCCTATCCCGACCTATCGGTTACGTCGGCAGAGAAAAAGGGCGGGATTGAGGATTTGCGCAGGGCTGTGCTCGAAGCTGTCGCGAGCTAACTAATCACCGTTGTCATTCCCGCGAAAGCGGGAATCCATGGCCTGAGACGTCAGCGTAAACCGACAGTTCAGACCATGGACCCCAGATCAGGTCGGGGGTGACAAAGTGATGGACGTAAAGTCCGGACTATCGACACAGACCCAAACTCCAGCCAATAAGGCGAAATGACCATGAAACTGATCATCGGCAATAAAGCTTACTCAAGCTGGTCGCTTCGCGGCTGGCTGGCGGCTAAACAGTCCGGTCTACATTTCGACGAGATGACCGTTCCTTTGTACGAAGATGGCTGGGACGAGCGCAAGCGCGAGGAAGACCTCGCCCCGTCGTCGGGTAAGGTTCCGATATTGTGGGACGGCGAAACCGTGGTGTGGGACAGCCTTGCGATTATCGACTGGCTCGCCGACAAGGTCGGACGCGAGCGCTATTGGCCAAAGAACGAGGTCGCGCGCGGTATGGCGCGGTCGATGGCCGCAGAGATGCACTGCGGCTACATATCGCTGCGCCGCGAATGCCCGATGAATACGCGCAAGACATTCGAGAATGTGTCGATTTCAGAGGAAACGCGCACTGACGCCGTCCGTATTTTGCAGACGTGGGCCGAGGCCCGCTCCCGCTTTGGTCGCGACGGGCCGTATCTGTTTGGAACCTTTACCGCTGCCGACATCATGTTCGCGCCGGTCGTAACACGTTTTGTGACCTATGGGTTTACTCTACCCGGCTTTGCCGATACCTATGTTGAGGCGATGATGGCGCATCCGTGGATGCTCGATTGGTATGACGGTGCTGCCGAGGAGACTTGGGTGATCAAACGGATCGAGGACGTGGTCACCTGATCCGCTCGGTTGGATAGGACGTACCATCCTTGTGGAAATAGCCGTCAGCTTCGAATTTCATGTCGATGTCCGAATATGCCCCGTTACCATTCTGGTTGCCCGCGCCGATCGCAATGAAAACACAGTCTTCGTTGGTCCGGTTAATCAGGTGGTGCCCGTCGGTGACGCCAGCGGCCCACGCTGCAACATCGCCGGCGCGCAAGACTGTCTCACCTTCATCTTCGACCAGCGCGGCCTCACCCGACAGCATGATGACCAACTCATCCTCACCTTCATGCCAGTGGCGTTGCGATGACCATGCGCCGGGTTTCAGAACGACATGGCTCGCACCCATCTAAGTCAACCCGCCGACAGGTGCCAGCCGCCGCCAATAGCGGTGCTGCACTTCGGTATCGAACGGCGCAGGATAACCGGTGGCGTTGCTTTGCGGGATGGCTTCGACGTCGATTTTTGGCATGATGAATTCCGAAATGCGGGAATGAATAGACAAATTCTAACCTTATTGTCATTCCTGCGAAAGCGGGAATCCATGGCTTGAGCGTTCGACCATGGATCCCCGATCAAGTCGGGGATGACAAAGAATATGACCGAAGGCTTAGCCCTCACCTACGCCCAGCGCCTGATCGCCTGCGAAAGCATAACACCCGCCAGCGGTGCCGTTTTCAACGCTTTGGAAGCCATGCTCACTCCTTTGGGATTTACCGTGGAGCGATTTATGTCGGGTACGGGAGACGACAACCCTGCGCACGGCGCGCCGGTCGAAAATCTGTTTGCCATTCGCGGTAGCGGCGGTCGGCACTTCGCCTTTGCGGGCCACGTCGATGTCGTGCCGCCGGGCGAAGGCTGGGCAACCGACCCGTTCGTGCCCGAAGTGCGCGGCGATCTCCTCCACGGACGCGGTGCGGTGGATATGAAAGGCAGCATTGCGGCCTTTGTCGCAGCTTTGCATGATATTCCGGCAGATGCCGGTACTATCAGCTTCATCATCACCGGCGATGAGGAAGGCCCTGCCATCCACGGCACGCGGGCACTCATCGAGCATATGCAAAAGCGCGACGCAGTGCCGGACCTTTGCCTCGTTGGCGAACCCACAAGCGTCAACCAGCTCGGCGATATGATGAAGGTCGGCAGGCGCGGCTCGGTGAATATGTGGATATCAGCCGCAGGTATGCAGGGCCATGTTGCTTATCCGCATCTCGCAGATAACCCTATTCCGCGATTGGTCGCCATTCTCTCGGAAATCGAAACCATTACGCTGGATGAAGGCACCGAATATTTTCAGCCGAGCAATATCGAAATCACCGACGTGAGCGTTGGCAACAAGGCGACCAACGTGATTCCGGCCAAGGCCGAGGCACGGCTGTCGATCCGCTTCAATGACCTGCAAACCGGCGAAGCGTTGGTGACGCGAATGCGTGATTTGGTCGAACGCGGCGGCGGGACGCTGACCGCGATGATATCGGGCGAGGCGTTTTTTACGCCGCCGGGTGAGTTGTCTGCGGCGATTGCAGGTGCCGTGGAGGAAGTCACCGGCATACGCCCCGAAGCCTCCACCACCGGCGGTACATCCGACGCGCGGTTCCTGACCAAAATCTGCCCGGTGGTCGAATTCGGGCTGTGCAATGCGACGATGCACAAGCTGGATGAAGCGGTAGCGGTAGCCGATTTGGAGGCGCTGACGGAAATTTACCGGCGGGTGATTTTGCGGGTGCTGGCGACCTAACGCTTCAATACAATATACAGCGCACCCGCCCCGCCATGCCGCGGATGTGCGTTCCGGACCGCTGCAATCGAACCCGAATGCCGCGACGCCGCCAACCAGTCGCGCACCACAGACGCAATTGCGCCTCTGCCCTCGCCACTAGTCCGGTCGTGCATCCGCGCTTTGCCGGTGACCAGCAGCACCACCTTCATGCGCTGCGCAATCGCCTGCTCCAATGCGCCGTCGAGCCGCGCATAGGCGCCGGACAGTCCCGAACCGTGAAGGTCAACGCTGACATCGGGAACAATTGCACCCTTGTCGATGCGCCGGTCCCACTGTCCGTCGAGATTGTCAGGTTTTGGCAATATCTGCCGTTCGCTGCGAGCGAAGACGAAAGGCCCATCCGTTGTACCTGCCTTTGGGGTGTCTCGACTTCGCTCGACACGAACGGGTTTAAGGGGTTTAGGAGGTGGTTTGGAAACAACCTCAACCTTGGCCTTCACCGCATGTATCGGCGTTACCGTCGCAATCACCCGGCCCCAGAGCGCCTTTTCCTGTTCACCCAGTCGCCGCGCCACCCGGTGATCCTAAAGCCCAAGCCGTTCAACCGACGCCTTGGGCAAGAAAATCAGCGCCGATCCGCGCGCCGCCATGCCGCCGGCTATTCCGCGCGCGCGGTCGCCTGCACCCCAGAAGGTATCGACGCGGTTGGCGCCCTTGATCGCGCCGCCGGTATCCTGCGCGATCCAGATGCCATTCGGCTCGGCGCGGTCCATTGACAGCCAGAGCGGCGCACCAAGCGGAATGAACTTCACGTCGACCGCAGCACTCGCTTCACCCACCACCGGATAGCCCATCGCACCCAGAGGCCCGGCCCCGGTGAGTTCGCGAAAGAACACGAAACTCTTGTTTTCCTGCATGATTTTGCGGCCTTCTTCGGGGTTGGCACGCAGATAGGCAACGATGCCCTGCATCGACGCATCGGTTATCAGCCCGCGATCCTTCATCAGCCTGCCGACGCCGGTGTAGCCCCGACCGTTCTGGCTGTCGTAGCCGATACGCATGATGCTGCCATCGGGCTGCTTCAGCCGACCCGATCCCTGAATTTGTAGGAAGAAAAAGTCGACAACATCGGCGGCATAGGCAATTTCCAGCCCGCGTCCTTGCAGAGACCCGCTTTCGATCTTGGCGCGGTCGTCATATAGCACGAGTTTGGTGCCGGTGACTTTTCCCCGCACGCTCTTGCCCTTCAAATCATCGGAGAACTGGCCGAGATCGACGTCGATCAAGTCGGATGGCCGCTTGTAGATTGGCACATCGCAGCCCGTCTTTATTGTCCGGCAACCCGCGATTTCCGGTTCGTAATAGCCGGTGGCAAACGCTTTGCCATCACCGACCTGCACGGCCTCCATATACGCCGCAAAAAACGAGATCGCATCGCCGGTCCATGTTTTCGCTGCATCGCACGCAGCCACCCAGTCTGCGCCCTGCGTCAGGCCGCTGCCATCCGTGCGTTTCACCAACCCCGGACAACTGGTGCGGAATGAAGCCAGCGCAAGGCTGGCCTGTCGCGCATCGACCTTTAGCGACCCTATGGCAGGCCCCCGGACCACACCGAGCGAGGCCGCATTTGTGCCGTCACCGGTCGCGGTTGCTGGGGGAAGTGGCGCTTCGGCTGTCGAAGGGATCGGTTTGGTCGCCCGATCTTCTTGCGGAGCTGATGCTGGCGTTGGTCCGCCACCCGGTATCAAACCACCAGAACAGGCAGAAAGCAGCGATGCGGCAAATGTGAGCGATAAAAGCGAATGTTTCATCTCCCCCGTGAATCAGACGGTGTCGGTTTCGTCAAGCTTCCAGTTGCGGTCGCCACTCTTCACGTCGCGCATGAAAGTCCAAATATCATGCGTTTCCACAGCGTCGGTCATAGACCCGCCAATGACGTTGCCTTCAGCATCTTTGACCAACGCAGAAATATCGGCATCAAAACGGACGGTAACACGCGCCATCGGGAGGTCGTAACTTGCATCGACAATCCGCGCTTCCTCGATCCGGACCAACCGGTTTTCAAGCACTTCGCCGTTGGCTTCGCGGGCATTGATCGCCCCGATAAAGCTGTCATAGACATCATCATCGCACAGGAAGCGCAGCGCTTCACGGTCGCCTTTCCAATATGCCTCAAGCACCAGCCGGTAAGCCGATTTAGCGCCCTCGACAAACAGTCCGGCATCGAATTGCCGGTCGGCATTGATTATCGAGCGCAATCCGCTCTGCGCTGCGAGATCGATCAAAGAAGCATCGCCTTGCGGCAAGGCAGGGGAAGAATCGCCACCGAGCATAGGCTGACGGATAACCGGCGGTGTACCGTCGAGCGGCTGCCGCGCGACAGGCTCCTGTTCGTGGCCTGTCCGTTTGCCCAGCACCGAATAGAGGCGGAGGCCCAGAAATGCTGCAACCAAAGCTAGCAAGATAATGGTAAAAGTCACAACGCCTCCGCTCGATAAGCGCGACAGATAACCGACGCGGAAATACTCCGCTCCAGCTCTGCCCAATGGGGCATATAAGCACTTCACATCATAGTTTCAAATGGCTTTACCCAAAGAAATGCGCGGCACACCGCAAGCGCAGCTTCAAACCCAACAATCATTGCCCTTTATTCCCGCCCCTGCTAGGCGCGACGGCCAGTGAAAGGCGCTGGGGTGGTGCCTCAAAAATTAACAGGAAAGCACATCGACACATGGCCGAAGAAGAAGGCAATATCATTTCAAACGCAGTCAAATCCAACGGCGAAGATACAGCGCCGCAGGTTGGCATGTTAAATCAATATATCAAGGATTTGTCTGTCGAAAATCCGCAGGCGCCGCTCAGTTTTAGCTGGGATGTGCAGCCGCAGATCGACGTTCAGGTCAATATCCAGGTCAATGCCGTCAGCGAAGAAGTGCATGAAGTTGCGCTTAAACTGGCAATCAAGGCCGAAAGCGATAACGGCGTCCATTTCAGCGTCGAGCTGGATTACGGCACATTATTCGGCCTTCGCAACATCAGCGATGAACAGGCCCATCCGTTCCTGTTCGGCGAAGCACCGCGTTTGATGTTTCCGTTTGCGCGGCGGGTCGTGGCCGACGCAGTCCGCGATGCCGGATATCCGCCGCTTGTGCTGGAACCGATCGATTTCAACTCGCTCTACATGCAGCAACTGTCGCAGGCACAGAGTTTGGCCGAAGAACAACCCGCTGGCGAAGCCTAAGCCAGCGCTGGTCAGGGCGGAAAAGCCATGAGCCTGCTCAAACATACATCGACGATTGCCGGATTCACGCTGCTGAGCCGGTTGTTCGGATTCGTCCGTGACGTCTTGCTTGCGCGAGTCCTTGGTGCCGGGCTGGCGGGCGACGCGTATCAACTTGCATTCACGCTGCCTAACACCTTTCGCCGGTTGTTTGCCGAGGGCGCGTTTTCGGTTGCCTTCGTGCCGATGTATTCACGTAAACTGGCGGGCGACGATGGAGAGGCTGAAGCTGCACAGTTTGCCGACGATGTTTTGTCGGTATTCTTGTGGGTTCTGCTCGGATTTTCGGCGTTCGCGATGATAATCATGCCGGTCATCGTCTATGGGCTGGCAAGCGAATATCAGTCGGTGCCGGGCAAGTTCGAGCTTTCGGTATTCCTGAGCCGCGTGACCTTTCCTTATCTGTTTTTCATCAGTCTGGTAGCGATGCTGTCCGGCCTGTTGAACGCGCGGTCGCGTTTCGCGCCGGGTGCCATCGCCCCGGTACTGTTCAACATTGTGCTGATTAGCGGCATAGTAAGTGGTTATTATTGGCGTGGAAACAGCGACGATGACCGATTTGTCGTCTATGCGCTCAGCGCCGCCGTGTCGCTGTCGGGGCTTGTGCAGTTTTTCTATCTTTGGTGGGCGGTAAAGCGCGCCGGGCTCAAATTACGGGTAAAAAAGCCCAAGATGACGCCTGATGTGAAGCGTCTCGGGATGATAATTCTGCCCGCAACCTTCGGCGCCGGAATCTACCAGATCAGCCAATTCGTCGATACATTCTTTGCGACATCGCTGCCGCAAGGCTCGCTGACGCTTCTAAAAATGGCAGACCGGTTAAATCAGATGCCGCTAGGTATCGTCGGCATCGCGCTTGGTACCGCGATCCTGCCGATGCTGTCGCGCCATATCCACAGCGGCCACGCCGACCGCGCGCAATGGTTGCAGTCGGAGGCGTTCGAGACCGCGACTTTGCTGACCCTGCCTGCGGCCGCCGCACTCGCCATTTGTGCGCCAGCCTTCGTCAACGCTTTCTTTGTCGGCGGCAAGTTTACGGTCGAAGACGGCCAGATCATGTCGTATATCACGATGGCGCTTGTTGCCGGGTTGCCGGCTTATGTGATTGTGAAGATCCTCAATCCCGGCTTCTTCGCCCGCTCGGATACCAGGACACCGGTTTACACCGCGCTTATTTCGTTGATCTTCAACGTCATCCTCAACGTCTTCGTTGTGCGAAAATATGGCATTGTCGGGCTGGCGGCAGCGACCGCATGCTCAGCAACGCTCAACTGCCTGCTGCTCTACGCAGTCCTCCATAAGCGCGGCTGGTTCTACTTTACCGCAAGCCTCGGCAACCGGATATTCCGCCAGCTGATCGCGGTTGGCGCAATGTCAGCATTGCTCGCCTGGTTCATGAGGTGGATGCCGCCTTATTTTTCCGGAAGCATTTTTGATCGTATCTGGTCGCTCGGTTTGCTGGTCGGCAGCGGCATGACGGTCTATTTCCTTGTCAGCTATCTGGTCGGCGCTGTAGACCGCGACCGTATCAACCGCTTGCTGCGCCGCAACGGGCCAGCCGTAGCCGAAGGTTAAAAATATGCGCGTTGTATCCGGCATCCAGCCAACCGGCAATTTGCACCTTGGCAATTATTTGGGCGCGATCAAAAACTGGGTGAAGATGCAGGATGAGGGCGAGTGCCTGTTCTTTCTGGCCGACCTTCACGCGATCACGGTTTACAACGATCCCACAGAACTCAGCGCCAATACGCGCGAGATGGCGGCGGCGTTGATCGCGGCGGGTATCGACCCCGAAAAAGCAATCCTGTTCAATCAGGCGCGCGTTCCGGGTCACGCCGAGCTGGCCTGGCTGTTATTCTGCACCGCACGCATCGGCTGGCTCAACCGGATGACGCAGTTCAAGGAAAAATCGGG
>JANONL010000300.1:0-1716 GCA_031420815.1 Sphingomonadales bacterium
CGGTCTTCGGACACGCAGGCGTTATAATCGGGCCAGCCGCCGGGATAGGCGCTGCCTTCAAGCCCCGCTATCCGCAGCGTGATTTCTTCGCCCGCCGCGCAGGCGACGCGGAAATGGAACCACTGCGCAAACTCCGAATCCTTGTCCTTGCGGATGCCGAGGGTTGCAGTTGCGCCGTTGATGGAGTGGACGATGATGTTGCCGCTATCGAAGGCGGCGTTGATGTCTTTTATGCTCATGGCACGCGGATAGTCTCACCTGACACGCCGGGGAAGTCCTGAAATAGCGCAGCCGCCAATTTTGATGCGGCAATGCCCGGCTGCGCGGCAGGCGAGCCTGCTTTGGCTGTTTGCGAGGCCTTACCCTCCCAAATCACCAGATTGTCGCTGCGGCGCAGGATGCGGACGGCCAAGGTCGTTTCGACCTGCCATTTTGAACGACCGCTTAAGTCGATGCCCACGCCCAAGCCGACGCCCGAACCATAGCTGCCAGCCGAACCACCTACACCCACCGATACCGGATTGCGTTGCGGGCGAATATCGGCGGTACCGACGCTAATTTCAGCAGTTACGTCGGATGCTGCTGGCCTTTCCTTATAACCCACGCGCTGCATCTCGCGCGCTACAGCGGCGAGATAGGGCGATGCGGATAGGCTTTGCGATGCAGAATCGCCTGCCACCGAAACCGAGTAAGTCCCGCTAACATAGACCACGCCCTCAGCGGCGCGGTTGAACCGTGTGACCTCGACGGGGCCGGTCGGAACGACGCACCCTGACAGCGCGAGCAAGGCGGTTACGGCTGTAAAACATGATGATTTCTTCATGGACTTATCCTTACGCCCTGCTCCATTGATGGCAAGCCATGTATAGATGCTGACTCATACGGTTGAATCACGAAAACCGCCCTATGGTGCTTGACTTTCACAGGCACCGACCATAGGAGCGCGCCTTCAATTCAAGCTTTATGCACCAAAAAGACGGGTAAATCCGATGAAAGTCGTTAATTCTCTCAAGTCCCTCAAGGGCCGCCACCGCGATAACCGCGTGATTCGCCGCCGTGGCCGGACTTATGTCATCAACAAGACCCAGCCGCGCTTTAAGGCACGCCAAGGCTAATCTGTTGGCGCGTTAATCCGGCTCTGCCTGCAAATTGTGGGCAGAAGGTTCCAACAAAACGCCGCTCCGGATCTGATTCGCGGGCGGCTTTTTTGTGTCCGCCAAGAAGGTATGTCGGATGCCCAGGATAACCACGGTTGTTTTCGATGTCGGCAAAGTGCTGTTCAAATGGGATTTGCGCTATTTATTCGCCAAGCTGATCGACGATCAGCAAGAGCTGGGATGGTTTCTCAGCAATGTTGTCACGCCGCAGTGGCATTTCCAGCATGATGCTGGTCGCCCGGTCGCCGAGATGACGGCCGAACGCACCGCCGAGTTTCCGCAATATGCGGCTTTGATTGATGCCTATGCCACGCGTTTCAATGAGACGATACCGGGGCCGGTGGAGGGGTCGCTGGAGATTGTCAGCGAACTTGCCGAACGCGGCGTGCCGTTGTTCGCGATCACCAACTTTGGTGCAGAGTTCTGGGACATGTTCCGGCCGACGCAGCCGATATTCGACCATTTTGGCGACATCATTGTCTCGGGCGTCGAGAAACTGGTTAAGCCTGACCCTGCCATTTACGCTCTGGCGCTCCGTCGCTTTGGTCTGCGGTCCGGT
>JANONL010000301.1:0-2906 GCA_031420815.1 Sphingomonadales bacterium
CCGCCTGCCTCCTCCGACACATAGATTGCGGCAAAGCCCAGTTCTGCCGCCGCCTTGATCGTTTCGCGCGGGAAATGATGCTTTTCGTCCCACTCGGCGGCGTGCGGCGTGATCGCGTCGGCGGTAAACTTGCGCGCCATATCCTGGATCGCAAGCTGGTCTTCGGTAAGGTCGAACTGGTTGGTCATGGCGTCGCCGTAGCACCGCCAATCCGCCATATCCAGCCGCTATTCACTTCGGGTCGGGGCACCGCATATAGACATATTCGTTAGGCTCACCAGTGTCCTGACGGACCAGTTGCCGCCGGTTTTCGGCCAGACGATAGCGGACGTGCGTCTGCCATTTCTGGCCTTCGCCGGTCATATCGAAATCCGACGATACCGAATTCAGCGTTTCGCGTTTGCCGTTCCGCATCATACCCGTCGATTCGTAGAATTTTACCAGACTGCCCTGAATTGACAGCAAACCCTTGGCGTCGCTTGCCCCCCAGGCACAATCATTGGCGGTCATTCCCCACCGCCCGAAATAGGCTTTGGGAAACTGGGTAATAGTAATTTCCAGCGGCGTATCCCGCGCTACGGCGGTGGCTTTGGCTGCGGCCTCCGGCGTTATCGCGGATTGCTCGTTGGGTTGATCGGTGCAGGCCGTCGCGGACAAGAGCATTGCCAATATGGTAGGATATTTCATTCGCGCAATTTTCCCTGTCCTTGACCAACAGGATAACCACCAGGAACACTGTCGGTTCCGCAGCGCTTGCGGATGCGGCATGCCTACAGTCGAAAACAGCTTGGCAAAAAGGACTAGCGGCCCCGCCACCGTCCTGCTAACCGCGCGTCATTCCATATGCACCCTTAGCTCAGCTGGATAGAGCGCTGCCCTCCGAAGGCAGAGGCCAGAGGTTCGAATCCTCTAGGGTGCGCCATTGGCTTAGATGGCCTTGGAATATCTAGCACAAACAAAATCTTACGAAGCACCGGCGATGCGTTACGGCGTCATCCGAGCAGCAAACGCCCAAGCTTGCCGCGTTGCCATGCGGCATCGCCGAACTGCGAGGCATGGAATATTGCGGCACGCCTGTGTAGCCCTGCATCGCAGTCATGGGTGAAGCCAAAGCCGCCGTGAAACTGTACAGACCGGTCGGCGGCATGGCTGTATGCGCCATCCGCTGCGGCCTTTGCCATCCGCACCGCGACCTCGCCCAACCCTTGGTCGCCAAAGCTGTCGGCGGCACTGTAGAGATGCGAACGCGCCTTTTCGTAATCGACATAAGCATCGACCATCGGATGTTTCAGCGCCTGATATTCGCCGATAATCTTGCCGAACTGCTTGCGCGTGCGCAAGTAATCGAGCGTGTAGTCGATAACGCTTTGCGTCCCGCCGCACATTTCGGCGCTTTGCAGCAGCGCCGCCGCGACATCGATATGGGCCAGCGTGGCGTTTGCCTTTTCCGGGTCGAGCAGCGCCGATTTTGCTACCGATATACCATCCAGATTGAGCGCAAAGCTGCGCTTGGTTTCGTCGATAATCGCTTCACGCCGCAACCGGCCTGCAACATCGTCTTTTGTCAGCAGAACCAGCACCGGCTTGCCGCCCAGCACCGCCGACGCGATGATGACATCGGCGGCATCGGCCCACAGGACAAACTGCTTCGCACCCGACAGCGCAATCCGGTCGCCCTCAATCCGCGCAGTAACCGTAATGTTGGTCAAATCCCAATCGCCGTGCGCCTCGGCCAGCGCCATCGTCCCGACGGCACCTTCGGCCAATTTAGGGAGCCATTCGACCTGCTGAATCTCCGTGCCACCGACAACCAAGGCCTGCGCGGCCAACGTGCTCGAAACAAAGGGCGAGGCCAACAAATTGCGCCCCATCTGCTCGACCACCGGCACCGCTTCGGACAATGAAAGCCCGACGCCGCCGTGCACCTCGGGAATCGCAATCGCGGTCCAGCCGAGACCCGCGATTTCGGCCCAAACACCGGCGTCATAGCCTAGCGCGCTGTCGATCAGCTTGCGGACCTTGTCGATCGGCGATTTGTCACGGCAAAATGTCGTTGCGACGTCGAGCAGCTCGATCTGCTCCTCGCTATAGCCCAAACCCGCCAACTGCATGTCGCTCTCCTGTTTGCATCGGTCGTAAACCTATGACGCGGCAGGATGCAAGAAATCAAGTGTGTTAATTACGCGCTTAAATTCGAACCTTACTTCGCTGCAGAATAGAAATCAGCTTACCTTTTTGTGTCACCCCCGACTTGATCGGGGGTCCATGGTCTGAGCCCTCGGTTTACGCGGCAATCTCAGACCATGGATTCCCGCCTTCGCGGGAATGACAAATCGTCATTGGGCAGCATTGAATCAAGTGCTCTCCAACACCTTCCGCCCGGCCTTGACCCGCATCTTGTGACTGTTCTTCGTGCCCATCGAAATCGACTTGACCGTATCCATAAAGACCCACTCATTGGTCGCCGCCTGCGGAGTTAGCGACAGGTGCATATAGCCGCGGTTCGACGAGTCCATCCAACGCAGTTCGGCTTTGTTCGCATCCACCATGCCGCGCGCAATGACCGCCGGATCGGTGCCTTGCGTCGCGCTTTCAAAACCAGGAGAGCTGACGCTGTGTCCGCCAAACTCAACGCCAACGGGCTTCCCGCCTTCGGGCAGATCGAAGGCCCAGCCATTGTGGCTATCGCCGGTGACCACAACGAGATTGGCATCGGCCCGCTGCGCCGCCGCCAACAGCCGGGACCGCGCCACCGGATAGCCGCCCCAATTATCGAGATTATTGGGCAGACCCGCCTTTGCCGCCGCAATACCCTGACGCGCATAATTCTTGTTACGATCTGGTGCATCCTTGGGAAACCAGTCGAGCGCTTGTTCAGGCGTCGAGTTATATCCCATATTGGTGCC
>JANONL010000302.1:0-2230 GCA_031420815.1 Sphingomonadales bacterium
CGGTTCGAATAGAGCTTATCGCCGGTGGTCAGATATATCCGGCTGGCATAATCGAGCGTCCGACCCGATGATATGACCTCGGCCACGTCATTGCGCGAAAATGCCAGCAAGTCGGCAACTTGTTCGCCTTTGGGGTCGGTAACAGTGAGTATGTCGCCTTTGCTCAGGGTAAACGCCACCCCTGACCGCGCCTCAATTGTTGACGGCACGCAATAACTCCTGATCGGGATGCGTTCCGGCGCGCGCATAAGGGCATCGCCATTCGGAGCCGACCGCGCGACCGCTATACTGGCGTGCTGCCGATACCGTGCCGTGGCCGGCCAGCATCGGATTAATCGTACCCGCGATTTTCACATCGCGTTCGAGGATCGACGATTTCAGCTTTTCATACTGGTTTGCCTCGCGCAGACGTTCGAACTGATCGTGCAGGTTGAAGATCATTGTCGGCCGGACAAACTGCCGCGCAGGACGGCTCGCCTGCGGGTGCAACCCGACGATGAAAAACGCTTCTCCGCCAAAACTGACCGAAAATTCAGGGTGGTTCGGGTCATGTGCCACGCGGTCGTCGGGCTTCTGGCCAAGCCAGTCATCCTTGTCGCTGAGCGATTGCACCCGCTGCCACAACAATTGTTCAAAGCCGACTTCATCGATCGCCGTGTCGTCCTCGAATATGACGGCAAGCGACCGGAACGGTGCCGGGTTTTTCCGGTACAAGGCAACGAGGTCGACAATCATCTCGTGCACCCGCAAATCATCCCAAGCCGACCGGATATCGCGGGCAATGACATAGGTCATCTGCCGCTTCGACAACGCCGCCTTTGCCCCGACACAGGGGAACAGCGGATCGCGGACAAATTCCTCGAACGCGGTGATCAAAGGGTGGCGGAGCGCGGGGGTGGCATATTGCATGGGGACAGTAACGTTTGGCAGCGGAAATGGTTTCAGGATGGAGCGATTTGTTGTTGCTCGGTATGTGTGAATCACATATAGCACGATATGGAGATCGAATTCGATGCCGAAAAGGACGAGATCAACCGATTCAAGCATCGACTGCCGCTGGCATTTGGCAGGCGGGTTTTTTCTGATCCGTTCATGACGCTTTCACCGACTGTCCGCATCGGTGACGAAGAAGAGCGCTGGAAGGTGATCGGGATGGTTGATGGAAAGCTTTATACAGCGGTCCATGTCTGGCGCGACAATATCGTGCGAATGATTTCAGTAAGGCGAAGCAATGCGAGCGAACGAAGAGACTATGATAGCGATCCCAGCCGATCCGAATGATCCGGAAGATCGGGATGTCAGCGTGGCAGGGTTGAAACGCGCCCATATGGGCCGCCGTTTTCGTATTCTGCGCCATCGTCTTGGCATGACACAAGAACAGTTCGCCAAGAACTACGGCATTCCGGTACATAGCTTACGGCAATATGAAATGGCCCGCTACATGCCACCACCCGCAACGCGGGCTTATCTTAAGGTGATCGAAGCGGAGCCGGAAGTGGTGAAGCGGGTGGTGGCGGGGTAGTTCGCTCACTCCGTCACCCTGAACTGGTTTCAGGGTCCTAATTTAGGCGGCGAAAAGTAAGATACTGAAACAAGCTCAGCATGACGGTACTATTGAAATTTGCGCTTTTTGAAAGCCAAAACGTCAGCTTTTGATAGCTTAAACCATTCACCATTTGCACGAAGGTCAGCAAATCGGCGATGCCAATAGGCTTCGATACCCGGTGGGTCGTCAGTTGAAATTGCATGCTCAAGCGTCGCCTTGTCGGGAAGCGCGACGTTGATGGACTTCACGCGCTTTTCAAGATCCGAACTTTGGCCAATTTTGAAGTAAATGCCAGCCTTAAGAAGATAGACATGACCATAGTTGGGTGACGGCGGCGCGACTTCCGCCGTGAGCGACTGTTCGGGCAGCATCGCCAAAAGATATTCGTAGGATGATTCGCCAACGGCAAATGTACGAATGGCTTCAACCAATAAGGCTCGCCTTGGGTAGTGATTTTCTATCGTGCCTTCGGCGGGAAATCCAGGATTTTGGCGAGCAAATAACCTTAGATCGTTGTTTGAGGGTAGGCGCCCCAGCGTTTCACAGCACTCGACAACCCGCGCGAGAATGTGGTCGGAATTGGCTCGTTTAGTGAGGCCGTTCGGCTCAAATCCAGCTTCTTTAACGGCGTCACTCCATCGAGCCCAAATTTTCCCGGTCCATTCACGACGTAGGATACCAGTC
>JANONL010000303.1:0-1664 GCA_031420815.1 Sphingomonadales bacterium
CCGACAAGGTGATGAACATCATCCGCGATATGCGCGGCGGCAAGGACAATGACTCCGAATATTTTTCGCGGATGCGCGGGCAAGGAACTTGGGCGGCGCTCATCCGAACGCGGATGCAGATTGCCAAGCGCAAACACGGGCTGGCGGGGTCGAAATGGAGCGTGCGCAATGATTTATTCTGCCCACCGAATCTGGACGGGCAGATGTCGTTGTTTTAATCAGCCAAAGGTCACATCATCGCCGATCAGCGGGATGAAGCGGATAAGCCTGCTGGTCAGAACCGCTGCTTGCCGGTTGACGACTGCCTTTTGATATTCGGGGTCAGTGACCATTTCCAGGAACGCCCCGCTATTGGGATATAGCGCAATAAATGCCGAATCCCAGTGCCGCGTCTCTGGGCCAATAACCATCGCTTCCATCTTGCCGCGCCAGATGATGCTACCGCCGACGCGCGCGAATATCGGCCCGCTGGTTTTGCCATATTCGGCATAAGCGCGTTTGCCGCTCCACCCGTGCGCGGCATTGGGATGGTCGGCGGAATATTCAGCCTGCTCATTGAATTTCAATAGGTTGAGCATATTTATTGGAACATCGCGCGGCAGCGATTTGAACAGGTCAAACGCCGCGCGTTTCGGGTCGATATAATTATCAGTCATGCTTCACCCCTCCAGCTTAAAATCCTTAAACTGCGCGCGCAGGGCGACCTTCTGGATTTTGCCAGTCCCCGTATGCGGCAGTTCATCCACGAACAGCACACGGTCGGGCATCCACCATTTGGCAATGCGCTCGGACAGATACGCTTTCACGGACTCTTCGCCGACTTCGGCACCCGGCTTTTTGACAACAATCAGTACAGGCCGCTCGTCCCATTTAGGATGCGCTATGCCAATGGCACCCGCCTCGGCCACGCCGGGACAACCGACCGCAGCGTTTTCCAGATCGACCGAGCTGATCCATTCGCCCCCAGATTTGATCACGTCCTTGACGCGGTCGGTAATCTGCATCGTGCCATCGGGGTGCAGGATGGAGACATCGCCGGTGTCGAACCACTGGTCGGCATCGACCGCGTCTTCCTCGGCCTTGAAATAGCGTTTGATCACCCAAGGCCCACGAATTTGTAAGGAGCCAGAGCTTTTACCGTCGCGCGGCAACACATTGCCCGCCTCATCCACGGTACGCAACTGTACGCCGAAGGGAGTGCGCCCCTGCTTGCAGACAACGTCGATTTGCGCGTCGAGCGTCAGGTCATCCCAATTCGGCGTTGGCGCGCCCATCGTGCCAATCGGTGAGGTTTCCGTCATGCCCCATGCGTGCGAAACGCGAACGCCCGATCTCATCAACCTCTCGATCATCGCGCGCGGTGCCGCCGACCCGCCGATAGTCACTAGCTTGAGCTTCCCCAATCCTGCTTCGCGCCCGGCAGCGGCTTCGGCGTCGAGATGCGCAAACATCGCCATCCACACCGTCGGCACACCCGCAGAATGGGTGATGCCTTCGTCGAGGAACAGCTTGTGCAGCACGGCCGCTTCGTTGGTGGTGGAGAACACAAATTTGACGCCCGCCGCCGCACCCGCGAACGGCAGGCCCCAGCTAGCAGCATGGAACATCGGCACGATAGGGAGCAACGCCGCCTGCGGGCTTAGGTCGAAAATCGAAGGCGCAAT
>JANONL010000304.1:0-2336 GCA_031420815.1 Sphingomonadales bacterium
GCGCAAGCCAAGGCCTGACGGATTGCCCAAAGCACGGTTGCTGGCCCCGACGGATAATCTGGACGCCGCCGAAACGCTCGCGCGCGCGTTTCAGAATGAGAGCGGCTGGAGCTATGTCATCCCCGACCCGAAACTGCGCGCCCAGCGGCTGGTCGGCGCATTCCACCTGTTCCTGCGCGACGAGCACCGCAAAGGCGCGGTGTTCGGCACCGACGGGTTTGAGGCAGTCACCTTATGGCGCGGGCCGGGTAAAGCGCATGACAGCCTGTGGGACCGTGCACGGCTGATCGTGCCGTTTGTGCAGACTTTACGCTGGTCGATCATCCGCGGGCTGGAGGTCGCCGACCTCATCGAAAAGCATCTGCCGAACGAGCCATGCTGGTATCTGCATTACGCCGGATGCGACCCTGCGTTTCAAGGCCAAGGCTTTGGCGGAGCCGCGATCCGCGCTGGCCTTGACCGCGCCGACCAAGACGGGCTTCCGGCGTATCTGGAAACCGCCGACGAACATAATATCGCTCTGTATCAAAACTTCGGTTTTGAGGTGAAGCACAGCTGGCACGTGCCGGAGGGGCCGCAATTCTGGGGGATGCAGAGGGCGGGGAAGACTAGGCATTGAGGATCGCATTTTACGTGTAAACGGATAGCCGGGTTTGCAATCCTGATGAAGAATGCGGACTTTCCAAAGCAAAACCCTCAGGCTAACTCTAGAACTATGAAGTTTAGACATTTTCGTGATGATGACTCTACCGCCCTTGCGGCTGTATTTCATGCATCAGTGTGCGAAATCGGCATAAGGGATTATTCCGAAAAGCAGGTTGCTGCTTGGAGCGCGGTCAGGCCGACAACCGATAGCTTTCTCGCCAGAGCGTATGATGGGCGCACTGTGTTGGTAGCAGAAAGCGATGTTGGTGAGCCGGTTGCCTACGTTGATCTAGAGCGAGACGGCCATATCGATCACCTTTATTGCAGGCCTGACCATGTCGGCACTGGTGTTGCATCGGCGTTATATGATTTTCTCGAAAAATTGGCCAAAGAACGCGGCATAGTGTCTCTATATGTCGAAGCCAGCGAGGCGGCGCGGCGTCTGTTTGAGCGCAAAGGATTTGTTGTTGCCGAACGACTTGATTTTGAGATCGGCGGGGTTCGAATTCACAATTACCTAATGATGAAGACGCTGATATCCTAAACTGACGCGGTAGATGGAGGTGACAGGCGTTTCGAGCGGCAATGACTGACGGATGGCAAGCAACGCCCGAGGCCCCTCCGTCATCCGCCTTCGCTAAAGCTACGGTGGATGCCACCTCCCCATTTCTGCGAAATAGGGAGGATAAAAAGGCGTGTTGCTTATCCTCCACATTATGAAATAATGGGGAGGTGGCAGCGGCTAAACGGAGTTTGGGCGATGACGGAGGGGCCATGAAACCGCCGAAGAAGTCTCGAAAGACCGTTCAGATGGCAAAACGCCTGAGACGCCAAATGACACCACCCGAGGTGTTTTTGTGGCAGCATCTTCGTGAACAGGATCTCGTTAAAATACGCCGCGATCATCCCCTCGGGCCTTACGCTCTCGATTTCTTTTGCTCGAAGGCGAAGCTTGCGATCGAGGTCGATGGGATCGCGCATGACATGGGCGATCACCCCGCGCGCGATGTGCTGCGGGATGCCTATGTGGCGCAGCTTGGTATCGAAACGATCCGGATTCCGGCTGTGGAGGTTCTCAAGAATAGCGCCGAGGCGGCGGATGCGGTTGTAAGGATGTGTTTGGCGCGCATGAAGGGTTGAAGGCCCCTCCGTCATCAGCCTTGAATTCGAGGACACAATACTCTTTAGAAGCAATTAGATGTCCGCTTTTGGGCAATGCATGCATGTCCCGGAACGCCCACCATTGCCGCGAAAGCCGACGTTCAACTGACCCAGCAATACTCTTTCGCTTGCAATGTTGGATTTCGCATGTCAGCTTGAAAGCGGAACGTAGTTAACCGCCCTATCGCTGTCCGGGCTTGCAATCAGCGAATGCGATAGCAGCAACGTAAGGGCCAATCTCTTTCTGCTTCCATGCCGTTTCAGGTGAGACCTTAGTGAGACCTTAGACGCAATTCTGCGGGTTTCAGCGACCTTCGCTAACGCAACCGCAGACGCCACCTCCCCATTTCTGCGAAACAGGGAGGATCAAGACACGCTCCTGCCTGCGCAGAAGCACGGCATCAATCGAAGGCTTTGATTTTCTGGCTTTCGATCACGCTGCCGTCGCTGTTTTTCAGGACCATATTGACCGTTTTCGCCGACCAGTCGATGTCGATCTGGCCAAAGTTCGGGACACCCCATAAACCGCC
>JANONL010000305.1:0-2046 GCA_031420815.1 Sphingomonadales bacterium
AGTTGGGGGTTTCGGCACGGAGAACCAGAAAATGTCCATCGGCGCACCGATTTCTTTTATCGGCAGCATCTGCCGCACTGACGATTTGCGTCCGTCTGCCATAATGACCAGCTTGACTGCCTTAACCTCTTCGCCGCCCGCAAGCCGAACGCCCACGACACGTCCGTTTTCCTCGACAACGCCCGTTACCTCCGCGTTGACGCGCAGAGTAAATGTCGGATATGTATCTGCCTCGCCGCGCAGGAAATCCAGGAACTCCCACTGCGGCATCATCGCGATGAATGGGGCAGGCGTTTTCAGGAAACGTGTGTCGGCGACGGTAATCATTTCACCGGCCACACGCGCTGTAATGCTCTCAACCTTGTCGAACGGCCGGTTCAGGAACTTTTGCAATATTCCTAGCTGGTCCAGTATTTCCATGGTCGATGGATGGACGGTATCTCCGCGAAAATCGCGTAGAAAGTCTCCATGCTTTTCAAGCACCGTAGTATTTATGCCAGCGCGTGCGAACAACAACCCAGCCATCATTCCGGCAGGGCCGCCGCCGATTATAACGACATCTGCTTCCATGACATGACATTAACATCTGTCACCGCTAATGAACAGATATGGCAGCGGAATTGAACAATCAGGGGATTAGCGACATCGTCGTCATTTTGGGCGCGGCAGGAATAGTCATTCCCGCCTTCGCCCGGTTTCGCATAACGCCAATCATCGGATTCATTTTGGTCGGCATTTTGGTCGGGCCGATGGGGCTGGGTGCTTTGGTCGCTCAATATCCGGTCCTTGAATGGTTCACCATTACCGACCCGAGTGCCATCCACCCGATTGGTGAATATGGCATTATATTGCTGCTGTTTTCGATCGGCCTGGAACTGTCTTTCCGGCGGCTTTGGAGGATGCGGCAACTGGTGTTCGGCGTCGGAGCAGCGCAGCTGTTCAGCGCCGGGATCATCATCGCGCTTGGCTTGTTGCTGCTTGGTTATGGCTGGACCGCAGCGGCCGGAATAGGGATCGCACTGGCACTTTCTTCGACAGCGCTGGTCCTCCCAATTTCAGGAACCCAATCAGCGGTCGGCAAATCCGCACTTGCCATGTTGCTGTTCGAAGACCTCGCAATTGTCCCTATTATCTTCATCCTTGGCGCGCTTGCACCTAACGCAGATAGTGGATGGGAAGCAATATTTGCCACATTGTGGCAAGGCGCAGCGGTAATCCTCGGGATGCTTGTTCTCGGTCGGTTTCTCTTGCCCCGTCTGTTCGGTCAGGCGGCACGGACCAAAAGTCCCGAGTTGTTCGTGTCCATCAGCCTGCTAGTAGTGATCGTCTCTAGTTTGGTTACGGGTGCGGTTGGCCTTTCCCCCATCGTCGGCGCATTGATCGCGGGCTTGCTGATCGCCGAGACTGACTATCATAATGAAGTCGAGGTGATGACCGCGCCGTTCAAAGGTCTGGCGCTCGGGATATTCCTGATCAGCATCGGCATGCAGATTGACCTGCGCTACGTCGCCGATAACTGGGGTGCATTGGTTGCGGCGGTGACGGGGGTCGTCGTGGTCAAAGCATGTGTCACCGCAGGATTGCTCAAGCTAAACGGGGCACGCACCGGGACGGCTACCGAAACCGGCGTCCTGATGGCTAGTCCGTCGGAAACCACGCTCATTGTGCTGGGCGCAGCAGGTGCAGCGCAGATTATTGATTCCACGACGATTAACTTCTGGCAGGTAGCCACTGCGATCGGGCTTACGATCACGCCGATTTTGGCTCGGATCGGTCATGATATGTCGCGCCGCATCGAACTGCGCGAAAGCGACGACGAAGTGCGCGAGCAGGACTTATCGACCGAACCGCGCACCGTTGTAATCGGCTTTGGCCGAGTGGGACGTTTGATCGCTGACATGCTTACCACGCATGACCAGCCCTATATTGCGGTCGAATCCAATATCGACGCGGTCGCTGTCGGCAGGCGCGAGGGATATAAGGTCATTTTCGGCGACATCTCCCGCCCCGAAACGCTGGACAAGCTTAGCCTTGGTCACGCTAAGG
>JANONL010000306.1:0-6974 GCA_031420815.1 Sphingomonadales bacterium
GGCGGCGGCTCATGGGTGGTCGCCAACCCGATCAGCGAAGACATGAAGGTCATGCGGCCGTCCCTATTGCCCGGACTGCTTTCGGCGGCGCGGCGTAACATGGATCGCGGTGCATCATCGGTGCGGCTGTTTGAAATCGGCAGGCGCTATCTGGCTGATGCCGAGAAGCTGACCGCCAGCGTCGTGCTCGCAAGCGAAAAGCAATCGCGCGACTGGGCAACCGGCAAAGCAACCAAGTTCGACGCGTTCGATTCCAAGGCAGAAGCACTGGCGCTGCTTTCTGCGGCTGGCATCGCTGTGGACTCGCTCATGGTCATGGGCGAGGCAGGCGACCATTATCACCCCGGGCAATCGGCAACGCTGCGCATGGGGCCAAAGAACATACTTGCCGCATTCGGTGCGCTGCATCCGGCGACGGCCAAGGCCTTCGATTTGGACGGGCCGGTGGTGGTCGCTGAAATCTATCTCGATGCCATTCCGGCCAAAAAAGGCAGCGGCTTAATGCGGTCGGCCTTCAGCCCGCCAGCGCTGCAGGCTGTGATCCGCGACTTCGCGTTCTTTGTGCCCGCCGATTTCACCAGTGGCGATCTGGTGCGCGCGATCAAGGCGTCGGATAAGGACAATATCGTTGCGGTGCAACTGTTCGACCAGTTTACCGGACAGGGTGTCCCCCAAGGCCAGAAATCGCTTGCAGTCGAAGTAACCTTGCAACCCGCCGAAAAAAGCTATGGCGACGAAGAACTGAAGGCGATTTCGGATAAAGTGGTGGCCGCTGCGGCAAAACTGGGTGCTGTGCTGCGTGGGTAAACAAACGTCGATTACCTCCGGCGTTCTCACCGCGACCATTGCGCATCACGGGGCCGAACTGCAAAGCCTGACCGACCATCAAGGTCGCCAAATAATGTCCGACGGCAACCCCGCTTTTTGGGGCGGGCGGGCGCCGTTGTTGTTTCCGATCATCGGTCGGCTAAACGAAGACACGCTGCGGCTGGGTGATCAAGTCTATGCGATGCAGAAGCATGGCTTTGCCCGAAAATCGGGCTTTACGCCGGTTGACGCTAGCGAGAACGCCGCACTGTTCCGCTTGACCGACAGCGCCGAAAGCCGCGCGCAATATCCTTTTGCTTTTGAACTTGATGCGCACTTCCGGCTTGACGGGGCAACACTGCACCAGAGCGTCACCGTTCGTAACACCTGCGAAGGCGAACTGCCGTTCAGCTTCGGCTATCACCCTGCCTTTGCTTGGCCGCTGCCCTTCGACGGTCCACGCGAAGCCCACCAAATCCGTTTCGAGCGGGATGAGCCAGAAAGCCTTGCCCATGTGACACCTTATGGCACGATCGGCGTGGATGCGGTGCCTACGCCGGTCACTGGCAATGTGGTCGTGCTGCATGATGCGTTGTTCGATGATGATGCGTTGGTCTGGCGTGACTTGCATAGCCAGCGCCTCACATACGGCGCGCCAGGCTACCCGCATCTGGATATCGCGTTCCCCGACACTTCGCATCTGGGGATATGGACGAAACCCGGCGCAGGCTTTGTCTGTGTCGAGCCTTGGGCGGGTATCGCCGACCCCGAAGGCTATCGCGGCGATTTTCGCCACAAGCCGGGCGTAATGACGCTTGCCCCCGGCGGTGAGCGATGCTTCCGGATGGACATCACGCTCACCGCCTGAGAGGCTAATTTTAGAACTTCAAGCCTGCGGTCAGAAATACCTGCCGCGGGTTGCCATAAAACGCCGTTACAATGCCTTCACGGCCCAGCGACGGAATGACATTGCCTGCGCCGTTGCGCCGCGGCGTGCCATCGGGCGCCACTGACAGGAACTGATAGCCCGATGTGATATACTCCTTATCGAACAGGTTCTTGCCGTGGAGACCAAGGCTGAAACGGTCGTCATCGCTTGCCCACGTCACGTTCGCGTCAAAAAGGCCATAGCCTTTCTGGTCGAGGAAAGGGCTGGGCACTTCGAACTGGTTGGTTTTGCTGCGATAGCTGTAAGTGGTCGACGCGTTGAATGCACCCAGCTCCAGACCCAAGGTCGCCGAAGCCGTCCATTTCGGCGTATTCTGGATACGCCGCAGGTTTGAGACATCGACGCCGCCGACGATATAGCTTTTATACTGGCCGTCGATATAGCCAAGCGTGCCGTTGAACGTCAGCGCCGATCCGTCCCCCGCAAAATCACGGGCAAAACGCGCGAAGGTTTCGAGTTCAACGCCCTTGAAATTTGCCTTTGCCGCGTTGGTAGTGACACCGGCAAAACTTTCAAAAATACCGTCTCCATTGGCGTCGACGCCGACCGAACCCGGTATCTGGACGTTTTTATAGTCGCCATAGAAACCGGTCAGGGCAAAGCGTGCGCCACCCAGATTGCCTTTCCAGCCAAGTTCGTAGCTGTCGACGGTTTCGGGGTCGAACAGGAAGAAGTCATAAATTTCCTGATAGCTGCGGATGCCGTTGCGGTCGGTATCGGGCGCAATGCGTGCATCGCCGCGCGGGTCGAAGCCGCCGCCTTTGAAGCCCTGCGCATAGCTGCCGTAGAGCATATGATCGTCATTGGGCTTGAAGCTGACCGACGCGCGTGGGTTGAAATCGGTGAACTTTGCTTCACCCGTAAAGTTGGTGACCGTAGCAATCGGGATTGCGGTTCCACCAAAGAGGGGCGATGAGCCGCCGATTTTGGTCTGCCGCAATATACGCGAACGCCGTTCGTCATTGGTATAACGACCGCCGACCGAAAGGGCGAGTTGCTCGGTCAGATCGAAGGTGAAATCACCGAATACCGACCACGTCTTCGTCTTCACCTCGCCTTCGGTATAGGCGTTGAGGCCCGGCAAGTTCAATAGCGTGCCGGTGGTGCCCAAGATAACATCAAACTGCGTGCTGCTATCTGCGTCGAGATAATAGAAGCCGACCAAGCCATTCAGGCGGTCGCCTTCATACAGCAGTTGGAATTCCTGGCTGATCTGCTGGTTGCGATAGAGCGCGGGTACGTCAACATCGACGGAAGGCAGCGAGTCAAAGTCTATCGGCGTAAAGCTGCGGTCTTTACGCCACGCGCTGATCGATTTCAGCGTGACCGTATCGGTAAGCTGGGCCGCTGCATTAATGGCAAAACCGTACGCCTTTACATCCTGCTTCGGGGTATTGAGGCCCGAGCGGGTGTCGAACACATCGTTCAATACCGGCGCGCCGGTCAGCAGGCTGGTAATGAGGCGGTGGCCATTGCGTGCGTCAGACTTGTCGCGGGTGTAGTCGCCCGAAATGCGGATCAAGACCGGCGCGTCATAGCCGCCCAGTTCAACACTACCGCGTGCTGCCCAAACATCCTTATTGTAATTTTCAACGCCCGCGAGTGTCAGATTGTCGCCGAACCCGCCGCGCGACAGCCGCGCGACCGATCCGCCGACGCGGACAATATCGCCAATCGGTGCCGAGACGGTCACCACGCCTTCGGCTTGGTTATAGGTGCCGTACGTAGCGCGCGCTTTTAAAGCGAACTCTTGGGGCAGCTGGCGGGTTACATATTTGACCGCGCCACCGATGGTGTTCCGACCGTAAAGCGTGCCCTGCGGCCCGCGCAATATTTCAATCCGTTCGACATCATAGATATCGAGCACCGCGCCTTGCGGGCGGTTGAGATAGACATCGTCGAGATAGATGCCGACGCCCGCTTCAAAACCAGAGACCGGGTCTTGCTGCCCCACGCCGCGAATGAAGGCGGTCAAGGTCGAGTTGGTGCCACGCGAGTTTTCCAACGTGACGTTAGGCGTAGTGTCGCCTAAATCGGTGATGTCGAGCGCGCCCTGGGCTTCGAGTTGTGCGCCCGAATACGCGGTTACAGCAACCGGCACGTCCGAAAGATTTTCCTCACGCCGACGCGCGGTAACGACGATTTCACCATTATCTGCTTCTTCTGCCGCTGCTTCCTGAGCCAGCACAGGCGTTGAGATCATTAGACCGGAAACGGCGATGCTTGCCAATAACAGCCCACGAAAAATAGCGATATTAGGGGTTTTCATCATTCACTCTCCTGCTGAACATCGGGGTCTTTACCCGTTCTGGAAAGAGCCTATAGTGAAAGTTGAACCATGTTTCAACTTATGGTCTTTAGGAAGTATAGCGAATGTCGGCCGAACGTGGCATATCAGCAACAATGACGCCCGCCGCCAAAACCCCGCGCACCGATCGCGGGCGCAAAACCTTGCGCCTGCTGCTTGATGCGGCTGCAGCCGAATTCGGTGAAAAAGGCTTTCACGAAAGTTCTGTGGTAAGCATCACCCAGCGCGCGGGCGTCGCATTGGGTAGCTTCTACACCTATTTCGATTCAAAGGATTCGCTGTTCCGCGCGTTGGTGCAGGATATGTCCGCGCAGGTCCGCATTACCGTCGGCCCGGTGATGGCCGCTGCTCCTAACCGCCTCGAAGGAGAACGCGATGGGCTGGCTACTTTCTTGGGCTTTGTGCGCCAGCATAAGGAACTCTACCGCATTATCGACGAAGCCGAATTTGTCGATCCGCCGAGTTACCGCGCGCATTACGAGAATACCGTTGCAGGTTATGTTGCAAGCTTGGCCGAAGCAGCAAGTAAGGGGCAGGTGCGCGCCGATGTGGAAGAGGTTCACGCTTGGGCGATTGTCGGCATGAACGTCTTCTTGGGGCTACGTTATGGTGTGTTGCGCGAGGACCGCGATGTGCAGGAAGTCGCCAATATCGCCGTCGACCTTTTGACAAACGGGTTGAAGCGATAGTCAATCCTCCGTAAGCGCCACGCATGACGCTGAACCGCCGTACATTCGCCATCATTTCGCATCCCGATGCGGGTAAAACGACGCTGACCGAGAAACTGTTGCTGCAAGGCGGCGCGATCCACCTGGCTGGCGAGGTCAAGGCACGCGGGCAGGCGCGGCGGGCACGCTCGGACTGGATGAAGATCGAGCAACAGCGCGGGATTTCGGTGACCAGCTCGGTGATGACTTTCGCCAAGGACGGCATCATCTTCAATCTGCTCGATACCCCGGGACATGAGGATTTCTCCGAAGATACCTACCGCACGCTGACCGCCGTCGATAGCGCCATCATGGTGATCGACGCCGCCAAGGGCATCGAACCACAGACACGCAAATTGTTCGAGGTGTGCCGTCTACGCAGTGTGCCGATCATCACCTTCATCAACAAGGTCGACCGCGAGGGCCGCGAATGCTTTTCGCTGCTTGATGAGGTCGCCGATGCGCTGGCGCTTGATGTTTGCCCGATGAGTTGGCCGGTCGGCATGGGCGGGGAATTTGAAGGAGTGTATGATTTTTATACCAACAAACTAATGCAGCCGTCGGGCGGCTCAAAGGAATTTGAAGGCAAGACCAGCCAGCATACAGGGCTGGAAGACCCGACGCTGGCCGACAAAATTTCAGAACGCGGACTCGCCAAATTGCGCGAAGAAGGCGGATTGGCGCAGGCCGGCTATGCGTCGTTCGATCTGGAAGCCTATCGCGCCGGTGATCTGACGCCGGTATTCTTTGGCTCTGCGCTCAAGCAATTCGGGATTGACGAGATGATCGCGGCGATTGCCAACTATGCGCCGCCGCCGCGCCCACAGCCATCGAGCATCGGAACCATATTGCCCGAACGCAAAGACGTGACCGGCTTCATCTTCAAGGTGCAGGCCAATATGGACCCGCAGCACCGCGACCGGATCGCGTTCATGCGGTTATGTTCGGGCACATTCAAACGCGGCATGAAGCTGATCCCGTCGGGGCACGGCAAGCCCGTCGCGATCCATTCGCCGATCCTGTTTTTTGCGCAAGACCGCGAGATAGCCGACACCGCCGAACCCGGTGACATCATCGGCATTCCCAACCACGGCACGCTGCGCGTCGGCGATACCTTGTCCGAACGCAACGACGTGCGCTTCACCGGCCTGCCCAATTTTGCGCCCGAAATCTTACGCCGCGTGATGTTGAAAGACCCAACCAAGACCAAGCAATTGCGCAAGGCCTTGGACGACTTGAGCGAGGAAGGCGTCATTCAGGTTTTCTATCCCGAAATCGGATCGAACTGGGTCGTCGGTGTGGTCGGGCAATTGCAGCTGGACGTTCTCGTGTCGCGGCTTGAGGCCGAATATAAGGTCGAGGCCGTGCTTGAGCCCGCCCCCTATGACACCGCGCGCTGGCTAATCGGCACCGACGCCGAACTGGCAACGTTTGTGTCATTCAACGGCGGCAACATGGCCAAGGATCGCGACGGTCACCCGGTATTTATGGCACGGTCGGCATGGGATGTCGGCTATCAACAGGAAAAGCACCCTGAACTGAAGTTCAGTGCAACCAAAGAACGCTGATCACCGCCAGACAGCAACACCATAAGCCGGAATTTTCGCCTCGCCGATGACATAATTGGCATCTGGAGGCGCAGGAGCGGCCGCCGATTGGCCCGCAAAATTGAACGCATAGGTCAGGTCGCCGCGCCGCCGTAACCGCATCGTTGGCGCGAGTAATATTGTTGCGATTCCCGACTCTGCGCACAGGTCGCCGATGAGTGCGGACAGGAAGGCATCATCGGTCAGTGTCGCCAGATAGGTCGTGCGGCCAGAGCGCAGCATCGCCGGTGCGCCGTCTTCGTAGGTAGCAGTTACTGCGCCGCCTAATGGCTCAATCGTCTCGCGCCAGATGCCACTTTCGAACTGCTGTCCGCGATAGTCGATTGTCCCACCACAATCGAGCCGGAGCGTTTCGACCGCCGTCACCTTCAGCGGCGCAAATTCCCGCAGCGGTCCCGGTGGCAAACCCTCGCTGATCCAGAACTCTTGCGTCTTCGCACCCGAGCGCGGGCCAAACAGCAGTAGGCCCGTGCTTGCCTCGATTGCGTTCACCGTGGCGTCGTCCGGTATGGCGAGCGATGGCGCAATAACCAAGCTGTAGCCATCAAGCGCATCGCCCGGCGAGACGAAATCAACATCGACACCCAAGCTGCGCA
>JANONL010000307.1:0-2410 GCA_031420815.1 Sphingomonadales bacterium
AACCCGCCAGCCGCACGTTTCGAAAATATCGTCAAAACGCCGGAACATTCGGTCGGCGGTGGTGCTGTCGAGCGACTGCCGGTTATAGTCGACCACCCACCAACAATTGCGAATATCGTGCTTATAACCTTCAATCAGGCATTCATAGATATTGCCTTCGTCAAGCTCGGCATCGCCCATCAGCGAGATCATCCGGCCCGCGTCCGCTTCGGCCATCGAGCCATGCGCAATGAGATAGTCTTGCACTAAACTGGAAAAGGCCGTGATCGCGACCCCAAGCCCAACCGAGCCGGTTGAAAAATCCACCGGAATTTTATCTTTGGTCCGCGACGGATAGCTCTGCGCGCCGCCTAACGCACGGAATTGCTGCAATTGCTCCAGCGACTGATTGCCAAGCAGATAGTGGATCGCCTGCAACACCGGGCCCGCATGCGGCTTGACCGAAACCTTGTCCTGCGGCCGCAGCGCATGGAAATAAAGCGCCGCCATGATCGCCGTCATCGAAGCGCAGCTGGCTTGGTGACCGCCCACTTTCAGGCCGTCCCGTTTTTTGCGGATATGATTGGCGTTGTGAACAATCCATGCAGACAGCCAGCGCAACCTCGTATCGAGCGCCTCGATCGTAGCTATTTTCTCTTCGCTAGCGTCGATAAATTTGGTGGCCATTTCGGTCCTTCTTGCTGCATATTTTGCAGATAGTAGCCGACACGCAACAGCATGTCCTTGCAAATACATGACTCAAATGGCAATAATTTGGCAGTTTCTTTCAAACTCTATTCGAATAAGGGCATTTCATGCCAATAAATCTAATCGATGCGATAGACCGCAAGATCATTGATTATCTTCAGGCCGATGGCCGGATGTCCAATCAGGAACTGTCCGACCGTGTAGGCCTTTCGCCCAGCCCGTGTCTCCGAAGAGTCCGCCAGTTGGAAGCAAGCGGCACGATAGCGCGCTATGTTGCATTGATTGACCCCGAAACAATCGGATTGTCCGTCACAGCTTTTGTCCGCGTTCGGCTAGACCAGCAAGACGATCGCCATTTGGCCGATTTCGAAACCGCTGTCGCAGAGTTCCCCGAGGTCATGGAATGCTACTTGATGACGGGAGAGTCAGATTATCAACTTCGCATACTGGTTGCATCGCTGACGCAATTTGAGGATTTCTTACGTTTCCGTCTGACCCGCGTAAAAGGTGTCGCCAATGTAACAACCAGTTTTGCCTTGCGACCGGTCATTTACAAGACCGCCGTACCAACGCTAGAGCCATCATAGATTGAGGGGGATATACGGGTGAATACAAGCATAGCTGCACAGCAAACCGACAACACGCCGAATGAGTTAAGCCGGTCGTTGAAATCACGCCATGTATCGATGATCACATTTGGCGGGATTATCGGCGCAGGGCTTTTTGTCGGCTCTTCCACCGCGATCAGCACGATTGGCCCCGCCGCAGTCGTCAGTTACGCTTTGGCCGGATTTCTTGTTCTGCTGGTTATGCGCATGATTTCGGAAATGGCGATGGCGATGCCTGGCGCGCAGACCTTCCCCGACTTCGCCCGCGCCGGAGTTGGAAATTGGGCGGGTTTCCTTGTTGGCTGGCTCTATTGGTATTTCTGGGTCGTGGTTATCGCCATCGAGGCGATTGCAGGGGCAAAAATCATCAACAGCTGGTTCCCGATGTTGGAGGTCTGGCAAATCGGTGTCGTGCTGATGGCAATCCTGACAGCGGTGAACTTGATGTCGGCAAAATCCTATGGCGAGTTTGAATTCTGGTTTGCTTCGACGAAGGTGGTCGCGATCATTGTCTTCATCCTTGCGGCTGCCGCCTATGCGACGGGTATCACGTCCCCTAACGGCTCGACTTTTTCAAACCTCACGCAGCACGGCGGTTTTGCGCCAGCCGGAGTTGCAGTGATTTTCGTTGGCGTGTCTACGACGATTTTTTCGCTGTGCGGCGCAGAAATCGCAACGCTTGCCGCGGCAGAATCCGAAGAAGGTGCCAGCACGATTGCCCGCATGACAATATCGGTTTCGGTCCGGATATTGATATTCTTCGTGCTGTCGATCCTGATGATCGTTGCTGTCGTTCCGTGGAACGAGATTGAAGTTGGCGTATCGCCCTTTGCCCACGCCCTGCGTATAATGGGTTATCCCGCCGCAGACCTTATTATGAACAGCATCGTGCTCGTAGCGGTTTTGTCGTGCCTGAACTCGGGGATCTATATCACTTCACGTGCGATGTTTGGCCTCGCCAAGAACGGCGACGCTCCGCAATCCTGTGTGCAACTGAGCAAGGCGCGAGTCCCTGTACGCGCCATCCTGATCGCGAGCCTGTTCAGCTATTTTGCGCTCGCCGCCTCCGTGTTATCGCCTGACAGAGTGTTCAATTTTCTGGTCAACGCGTCGGG
>JANONL010000308.1:0-3320 GCA_031420815.1 Sphingomonadales bacterium
GGGATCGCCACGCCTTGTTTTTCTGCCAAGCGCCCGAGCGCGGCCATATTGCTCAGCTTGCCCTGATCGGTCGCCATGCCCAATGTGGTGTAGCGTTTCAGATGTTCGACCGAGCGGTAACCTTCGGCCCATGCCAAATCGACATCGGCTAGCGTCACATCGTTCTGGAAGTCGATGAAACTCTTTGCCGGGTCAGATACCGGCGTGACGGTGAAGACCGGATCAGGCGATGCCGCGCCGCCGATGGTGATAACGTTCTGACGACTGGTGGCGGGGACAAAGGCTTGCGCTGCCTCATCCCAACCGAGCGTTCCGCCCGCCTGCATGTGCAAGTGTACCACCGGCGTGTAGCCGCCCGATACGGCAAGCAGGTCGGCGTTCCAGCTTTTGGTGATGCCAGCCACGCGCGCGCTGACACTCGCCAAATGATGCCGTGCGCCTTTGGTGGAAAGCGGGACGGCGTTGTTGTGGACGCTAAAGCCGCTGTCCTGACCGGCAGGTGCAGGCCGTGCATCAAGGATGGCGACAATCTCGGCCCCTGCGGCTTTGAGCGCATGCGCAGTCTGATAGGCATCGTCATTATTGGTCGCGATCACCACCCGCTTGCCCGGAAGCACGCCAAAACGCTGCACATAGGTACGTGCCGCTTGGGCAAGCATCACACCGGGGCGATCATTATGGGCAAAGGCGATTGGCCTTTCGATAGAGCCGGTTGCAAGGATGACCTGACCCGCACGCACATGCCACAACCGCTGCGCGACACCGTTGGATGGCACTTGGCCCGGTTCGGCGATACGCTGTGTCAGCGTGACCAGGTCATGTTCCCAATAACCCGATGCTGTTGTGCGGTTCAGGATGTGGCCTCCGGCGGCGCGGATGCGGTTGGCGGTGGTATCAATCCATGCTGAGTCTTGTGCCTGCGGGTCACGGATCAGCGAGGCCCCGGGAATGACGTCCTGTTCGACCAGAATGACCCGCTGGCCAGCTTCCGCAGCTTCGAGTGCGGCGGATAACCCGGCTGGCCCTGCGCCCACCACCAACACATCGCAAAAGGCGGCGCGCTGCGAAAACCGGTCAGGGTCGGCTTCAGTCGGGGCATTGCCAAGACCCGCCGCCTTACGGATAAAATATTCATAGAACATCCACCGCTTGGCCGAGCCGAAAAAGGTTTTGTAGTAAAAGCCCGGCGGCAGCATTTTTGACGCCAAGCCAAATATAGCGCCTGCATCGAAGTTGAGATTGGGCCAGCGATTCTGGCTCCGGGCAATCAGTCCTTCATAAACAAATATATCGGTGGCGCGAGTATTGGGTTCGCTGCGCCCGCCTTCGCCGACCGTCACCAGCGCATTGGGTTCTTCGACACCCGCTGTCATAATCCCGCGCGGCCGGTGATATTTGAAACTGCGTCCGACAAGCCCGATACCATTGGCCAGCAAGGCGGCCGCCAGCGTATCGCCTTCGCGCGCCCGATAAGGCTTGCCATCGAAGGTGAAATTGATGGTGCCTGCCGGTGACGCGCGCGATGGACCGCTCATGGCAGAGCCTCCGGCCCAGCGGCGCGAATGACGGTAATTTCATGCGTGACGCGGTGCCGCGTTATCACGATCCACGCACGACAGCCATAAGTGTGCCGCCAGATTTCGTCGTCCCGCCCGCGTGGATTATTTCGCGTGAAGAGGGTCTCCATTGCATCGTCAGACGTTGCATCAAGCGTTACAACCGAATCAACTGTGCGTTCGTAGACAAACTCGCTTTGCGCGCGTGGACCGCAATGAGGGCAAATGATCTGCATCATTATTAGCGGCTATTCGGCATCGGGCCGCTCCCGGTTTCGTCGATGGTCGCGCCGCGCTTGAAGCGATCAAGGGCAAAAGGCGCGTTGAGGTCGTGCGGTTTCCCCGTCGCAAGCGTGTGCGCATAGGTCCAGCCCGAAGCCGGCGTGGCCTTGAACCCGCCGTAGCACCAGCCGCCGTTGAGAAAGAGGTTCTTGACCGGTGTTTCGCCAATGATCGGCGCGCCGTCAAAACTCATATCGGTTACACCCGACCACGTCCGCACCATTCGCAGGCGCGAGAGTGCGGGGACAAGCGAGAGACCCTGGGCGATCGCATGTTCCATCACCACAGGATTGCCGCGCTGCGCATAGCTTGGCCAATTGTCGGGGTCACCACCAAAGACGATACCGCCTTTGTCGGACTGGCTGATATAGCAATGGACCGATTGCGACATTATGACGCTGTTGATCATCGGCTTGACGCCTTCGGTGACCATCGCCTGCAAGGTCTGCGATTCAATTGGCAGCTTAAGCCCGGCAAGGCCCGCAACATGGCCGCTATTACCCGCCACGCAAATTCCGACGCGGCCTGCGCCTATGCGCCCGCGCGTGGTCTCAACGCCGACAACGGCGTTGCCGTCACGGACAAAGCCGGTCACTTCGCAGTTCTGGATGATATCGACGCCCAATAAGTCGGCGCCGCGCGCGTAGCCCCAGGCAACGGCGTCGTGCCGCGCGGTGCCGCCGCGTCGCTGGATCAGCCCACCCTCAATCGGAAACCGTGCGCTCCGTGACATGTCGAGCAAAGGCTCCATCTTTGCCACCTGATCGCGCGTCAGCAGCTCGGCATCAATGCCGTCGCACCGCATCGCATCGCCGCGCTGGGCCAGCATCGTCATGTCCGCGTCGGAGTGCCCGAGGAACGTCGCGCCGCGCGGGCTAAACATGACATTGTAGTTAAGCTCGTCGCTCAAGTGCTCCCACATTTTGAGGCCGAATTCGAAGAGATTGTGCAGCGGCGCAAGGCGGTAGTTGGACCGGACGATCGTTGTGTTGCGCCCGGTGTTGCCGCCACCGATCCAGCCTTTTTCCAGCACCGCAATGTTCCGCAGACCGTGCACCTTCGCGAGATAATAAGCGGTCGCCAGACCATGCCCACCACCGCCGATGACGATGATGTCGTAACCCGCTTTTGGTTCGGGATCGCGCCATGCCGGTTGCCAGTGCTTTTGACCGTTAAAAGCACCGCGCAGCAATGCCATTGCAGAATATTTGGGGGCCGAATACCGGCTCATGCAATCGGCATCCACCCGCGTTTTTCGCGCCAATCCGCTTCAAGCGTTGCAAAGCGCGAGAGCCCGAGAATGCCGATGTCGGCAAACGAACAGGCTCCATCCAACACCAGATCGCGAATTGCATGGCCAGAGGCCGGGGACAGACCAAAGCCGACCCCTGACATCGATGCGACCACGACATTGTCCGGGCTGGTTAGCCGGTCGATGATCGGGCGGCCGTCAGGCGAGTTTTCGATCACACCGGCCCAACT
>JANONL010000309.1:0-1881 GCA_031420815.1 Sphingomonadales bacterium
CAGACGGCACCGCGTGGGAGGTTGGGCTGCCATGTGGCGGCGATATCCAGGTGCTCATCCAGCCGGTGTCGGATGCGGGGTTCGCACCCGAATTGTTCAACCTGATCATTGACGCCCGGGGAAAAGGCCAAACGCTTTATGTCGGCACCGATCTGGAAAGCGGTTTAAGCCGGGTGGCGGGAGCGGCGGGCTTCGTAAACGCCTATCCGCCGCCGCGGCGTTTGCTGATAATCGGTGCCGTCGAAATCGCCGCATCGCTCGCCGCGATTGCCGGATCGCAGGGTTTTGCGGTCACGCTGTGCGACCCACGTGCACGCTTTTTGACAGCAGAGCGCTTCCCCGGCGTGGCGTTGGACGACCGCTGGCCCGACGAAGCGGTCGCCGCGTTTGCGCCGGACAACCGCAGCGCCGTCGTCACGCTCAGCCATGATCCGAAGATCGACGACCCCGCATTGATCGCCGCGCTTTCCAGCCCGGCGGCATACATCGCATCCTTGGGTTCCAAAGCGTCGCACGCCGCACGGCTGTCGCGGTTGGCGGCGGCTGGGGTTTCGGCCGACAGCCTCGCGCGCATCGAGGGACCGGCGGGTGTTGCGATCAACGCTGTCAGCGCACCCGAAATCGCGCTGTCGATAGCGGGCGGAATGATAAGGGCGTTCAATGACAGCTTACGCTGATATCGCGGTCGCGGTGCTGGCGGCAGGGCGCGGCGTTCGCTTCGGTTCGGACAAACTGATGACCGATCTGGATGGGAGGCCGATGGCTTCACATATCGCGCAAGCGCTGGAGCACATGGGCTTTGGCTGGCGGCTCGCGGTGTGCGGCAATGGTACAGCATTAGTGCAGCAATTTTCTACAGCCGGTTTTGCCGTCATCGCCAATGACGATCCCGAAGCGGGCCAGGCGCATTCGCTGCATCTGGCGGTGCGCGCTGCGCAACGCACAAGTGCCGAAGCGTTGCTGGTGGCGCTTGCCGATATGCCCTTTGTGTCAGCAAAGCATATCGCGGCTTTGGTCGCGGCGTATGAGGGTGATATCGTCGCGTCCACCAACGGTACCACGCCGATGCCGCCTGCGATTTTTCCGCGTGATACCTGGCCGATGTTGCTCGCCACGACGGGCGATGCTGGCGCGCGCGGATTGCTCGAAAATGCCAGGCTGATTGCGGCCCCGACCGCCGAATTGCGTGACATCGACACGCCTGCCGATTTGTCCGCTTCAAAATAAGCCGCACTTCGCCTAGAGCGCCATGTGATGACCACCGACCTCGCGCAACAATCCATCGAATCCGGCCTGCGCAATCCGCAGTTGATGGCCGCCGCGCTGGCGCTCTCCGAAGACCGTTTGCCAGATGCCGAACCCTTGCTGCGCGCGCATCTGAAGGCGCAGCCAACCGATGTCGCGGCGATCCGGCTGATGGCAGAGCTCGCCGCGCGTGTCGGGCGATTGAAGGACAGCGAGGCTCTGCTGCGGCGCGCGCTCGAACTGGCTCCCGCATTCGGCGCGGCACGGGCCAATCTGGCGACCGTGCTCTATAAACAGAACCGCTTTGCCGACGCGGTGGTTGAACTCGATGCGGTGTTGGCCGACGACGGCGACAATCCGGCGCAGGAAAGTCTAAAGGCCGCTGCATTGGGTAGGATTGGCGGTTATGATGAGGCGGTGGGGCTTTACAAACAGCTCACCGTGCGCTTTCCCGCGCACGCCAAATTGTGGATGAGCTACGGCCATATGCTCAAGACCGTTGGCGATCAGCAAGGCAGCGTTGCCGCGTATCGCGCCGCGCTGGCAGTCGAGCCGACATTGGGCGAAGTCTATTGGAGCCTCGCCAACCTCAAGACGGTGCGCTTCGACGAAGCCGATCTAGCCGCAATGGAGGCC
>JANONL010000310.1:0-2074 GCA_031420815.1 Sphingomonadales bacterium
ATCAATACCTATTATATTAAGTTTCTAGTTGCAACTTAAAACTGATATTCAATTGATTTTTTTCGGGCAAACGCGTTAGGCTGTTTTTAGAGGATGCATCATGGGTGAATTGAGAGAGTCGCTGAGCGACATCGTCGAATGTGGGTTACCCACGGCGCTCGAAGCGATGGGCGAGCGTTGGTCGTTCATGATTTTGCGCGGTGCATTCAACGGCATTCGCCACTTCGAAGAGTTTCTCTCCGAAATCGGCATAGCCCGAAACATTCTGGCCAACCGGCTGACGCGCCTGACCGAAAGCGGTATCCTGCACCGCACGCCCTGCCCCGATGATCGCCGCAAGGTGGAGTATCGTCTGACCGCAAAAGGCCTGGACCTGTTACCGACGATGATTGCGCTTCGCCAATGGGGGGAACGATGGGGTACAGGCATTGCGTCGAATCCGGTATTGGTCGACGAGCGCGACCGTCAACCGATTTTGCCGGTCAGCATCCGCAGCCATGACGACCGCGTCTTGGGGCATATGGATCTGTGCTGGATGAATTCAGCCGACATTCAGCCGATCAATGCCAGTGACATTGCCGGAGAAGATAGTCGCGTGAGAAAATTGAGCGCAATTTGAAGCCTGTTCGAGTCGCGTTATTGACACGCGCGAAAGCAGCATTGAAATTTTATTGCGAATCTGTTACACTATGTGTTGACGGGGTGAAAATGGCAGCCGTTTCGCTCGCAAGCGCAAAAAAATAGGGACGAACATACCAGCTCAACGGGGCTAGCCATCATTACTGGTATAACAATCGTCAAATAATCAGAAAGGGTCCAAATTATGGCGTCTACCGCAGTGATGTTCGATGTCGGTGATTATGTTGTCTATCCAAAGCATGGGGTTGGCCGGGTTATTGAACTGCAAAATTCAGAAATCGCCGGTATGCAGCTGGAACTATATGTGCTGCGCTTCGAAAAGGAAAAAATGACGCTTCGTGTGCCTTTTAACAAGGCTGAAGGCGTTGGTATGCGTAAATTGTCGTCGGACAAAACGCTGAAAGAAGCGATGCAGACGCTGACCGGCAAGCCCAAGGTGAAACGCACCATGTGGTCGCGTCGTGCACAGGAATATGAAGCGAAGATCAATTCGGGTGACCTTGTGTCGATTGCCGAAGTGACCCGCGACCTGTTCCGTCCCGATGACCAGCCCGAGCAGAGCTATTCCGAGCGGCAGATTTTCGAAGCCGCATCGAGCCGTCTGGCACGCGAGCTGGCAGCGATGGAAAAGACCGACGAGCCGACCGCACTCAAGAAGATCCTCGTTATTTTGAACGAGTCGGCTCCGCAATATTACGAGAAGGCCGAATAAACGTCCTCGTATGGCAATTAAAAAAGGGCGCTGGTGACAGCGCCCTTTTTTGTTGCAGCGCTCAATCTTTGCTGTATTATTCAGGCAACACACATGGAGTGCTCGGTATGAAAAAATCACTTTTCCTCGTAACCTTCGCGGCGCTTTCGCTGTCGGCCTGCGGCTATTCGGTTTTCGACGCTGCTGAAGATATCAAGGATGGCGGCGGCGGCGAATTCAAAAACGGCAAAACGATTACAAGCGAGGCGGCGACTACCGGCGCTTTCTCAAAATTGGAGGCCGTCGGGCCGGACAATATCGTCTTCACAACCGGCGACAGCTTTCAGATTAGCGCCGCCGGTGACGCAGACGCTCTCAAGCACCTGCGTTATAAGGTCGAAGACGGCACGATCATGATCGGCCGCGACAAGAACAAGTTTTGGAACAAGGGTGGCAAGGGCGTAACGATTACCGTGACCGCGCCCAAGCTGACACAGGCATCGCTGGCGGGTTCGGGTGATTTCACCGCTGACCGAATGAGCGGTGATAAGGTGGAGATCGAACTCGCAGGATCGGGCAATCTTTCGGTCGGGGATATTACCGCAAAAGGGGTCGAAACCAGCATTGCCGGATCGGGCGGTGCAAAACTCGCGGGCAAGGTCGAACGCGCCGAGTATGAAATTGCCGGGTCGGGAAGTATAGACGCTGTCAGGCTGGCGAGCACGAATGCCGATGTTTCCATCG
>JANONL010000311.1:0-4310 GCA_031420815.1 Sphingomonadales bacterium
AACCGCCGTTGCGGTCGTCCCGACGTCCGACGCGATAGCGCCCGCTGCTGCCTTGGCAGACCTCGGTGCGTTAGAAGCCGTAGTCAGAGACATTACGGAAAAAGCCGAAACAGCCGCTGTAACGCAGGCATCGGCGGTAACCGTCGAACCGGGTATCGCAGTGGGCTCTGCCGGGGCACCGTTGGCGGATAGTACGCCGCTCGTGACGGCGTTGACGGCAGATGCCGTCGCGCCAACCGCCGACATAATGTCCGCTCCTGCGGTCGGCGTGGTTATGCCGGATGTGCCGGACATTGCCGTGGCTTTGGTATCGGTTGCGATTACCGACATTGCACCCGTCGTCGAACCAGTTCTGGCGACGTCGTTGCCCGTGCTCGCGCCACTGGAAACAGCGGCCGTAACGCTTCCGCTGGCGACGGATACAGTGCCGCAACCGGCTGGAGCTATTGTAATTTTGGAAACGGCGCTTGCAGTCCCAGAGCCAGCGGCGCAGGCAGTTATTGCGCCAGCCAGTGTGGCAACGGTGGTCGCCGCGCAACCGCCGGCGGCATCGCCAGAAATGGTCCAGCCGCAAAATGCTGTTCCGGAAATTATCGTATCACAAGGCGTGGCCGAGCCAGCGGCAGGAACGATAAATCTTCCGGATGCACCACAATATACGTTCTTTGCCGACGCTGCTCCGGCACCGGTAGTGGCCGTTGCGGTGCAGGCAGCGACAGAGTATTCGGGCGCAGTTTCGCTCGAACAGGCCATCGCCGCTGCACTGGAAACCAGTCCCGAAATCAATCAGGCGATAATGAACAAAGAGGCTATCGAATTCGAGCGTGAGCAGGCGCAAGGCCTGTATCTGCCGCGTGTCGATATCGAAGCCTCTGCGGGCATCAGGCGTTTGGAGAACCCGACCAGGCGGACACTCGGCATCGAAGAAGATGTGCTATATCCGCTCGAAGCCGGCATTACAGCCGAGCAAACCGTTCTCGATTTCGGCCGCCGTCATGGTGAACTGCTGCGTCAGGCTGCACGCACCGATGGTGCGGCGCTTCGCGTTGCCGAACGGTCGGAAAATACTGCGTTGCTGGTATCGCGACAGTATCTCGACATCCTGTTGCAGCAACGCATCGTTGCCGCAGCCGATGACAATGTGACCTTCCACCGCAATCTGGTGAATGACCTGGGTCAGGGTGTCACCCAAGGTTCGATCAGCATTGCCGACCAGCAACAAGCGCAAGAACGTTTGCAAGCTGCGGTAGTGCGCAAGGCCGAGTCTGAGGAGTCGCTGATTAACGCGCAGATTCAACTCCAAACATTAACCGGACTCAGCATCGGCGGCGCGAGCATGCCGCAATCGCTGAAGGCATCGGTCAGTCCGACATTGGGCGAAGCGGTGGCCGAGGCTCGTCAAAACAATCCAAAGGTCAAGGAAGCAGTGGCCGATGTCGACGCGGCCCATGCGATGGTCGAAAAGGCCAATGGTGACCTTTATCCAACGGTTGGCGTTGAAGCACGCGGTCGGGTTGGCGAGGATATCGACGGCTTCGACGGTAAAACCAACGATGTGCAGGCGCGTGTAGTATTGCGCTGGAACATCTTCGACGGCGGCATAAACCGTGCCAAGGTCCAAGAAATGGTCCGCCGTTCGAGCGAGGCCCGGTTCCGGCTGCATGAGCTTGGCCGTTTTGCCGAGGAAGATGTGCGTCGAGCATGGAACAGCATGTCCACGCAGCGCAAGATCGAACAGGAACTGCAAACCCAGAGCCGGGTCAGCGATGATCTGCTCTTGTCTTACCGCGAACAGTTCAATGTCGGCAGGCGTTCGTTGCTCGATGTGCTGGATGCGCAGAACACCCGGTACAATGTGCAAGTTCGGTTGGAAACCTCTCGGTTTTCCGAGCAGTTTGCCGAATATCAGGTGCTGGCAGCGACCAATAAATTGTTGGCGACGTTGGGCTTGGCAACGCCCACTGCGGCAACCTCGGATGCTCGCGGCCGCTTCGATTACGGGCCGCCAGCGCCTGCTGAACTACAACGAAGGCGCTATCCGCGATAAACGCGGACCGGGCTGTCAGCCATATTGGGGATTAAAGTGTACGGTCGTTTGGACAACAATGTGGCTGACGAAACTGGGTTAAAGTACGTGTTTTCGGATGACGCGCTGGTTGCAGCGGTGGAGCGGCTTGCCCGGGAAAATGACCTTCCCGAACCGGGCAGCCTTTTCCAGACACTGGCGCTCGACAGCCATGGGCGGTTGCCGTTTCACCAGGCTGAAAATGCGTTGGAATTGGCAGGGCTTCATTCAATGCCACTGCCCGGTGGAGCCTTGCCGAAAAAAGCAAGGGATTTGCCAGCACTGATCCGGCTGAATGACGACAGCGTGGCCATCATTTATGAAAGCATCAAGGACCAGGCCTTGGTTTGGACGTCTCGCGCCATAGAACCGGTTTGGACAGACACAGCCGAACTGCAAGCCGTGTATGTCGGCCAGGCAATTCATGTCAGTGGCAATGCTGCGCGATTGCGGAGCGGCGACGAAAGCTGGGTAAGTGCTGCAAAGGGCAACTGGTTCTGGAGCGAGCTCACAAAGATGAAGCGGGATTTTTACCCCGTGTTCGGCGCCGCGTTCCTCATCAACCTGTTGGCGCTGGCGCTGCCGCTATTCTCGATGAACGTTTACGACCGGATTATTCCCAACCGCGCGGCTTCCAGCCTTTGGGTGCTGGCCATCGGCGTTTTCCTGGCTTTCGGTGTTGAATTTGCGCTTCGGCTGGCCCGCGCCAATCTGCTCGACGAACTCGGTCGCAAACTGGACCTTAAGCTGTCGGAGAAAATCTTTGGCAAACTGGTCAATCTGCCACTGGCTGACCGGTCCGGTGACACCGGCAAGCTGACCCGCCGGGTCAGTGAGTTTGAAATTGTTCGCGATTTCTTTGCTTCAACCACAGCGGTTTTGCTCGTCGATCTGCTGTTTCTGGTCGTGTTTCTGGCGATGATTGCGATATTGGCGGGATGGTTGGCGATGGTGCCGCTTACGATCATCGTCATCATGTATTTCGCCGGGATGATCCTGCAACGCAAGATGACGTCGGCGACGCTTGATGCGCAAGCAGACGCCGGTTTGCAACACAGCCTGTTGGTCGAAGCAATCGGCAGCGCTGAAACCCTTAAAGCCTGCGCAGCCGAGGGCCGGATGATCGGTCGCTGGCGAAACCTTGCCCGGATGAGTTCGCAGACGCAGGAACGGTTACGTCAACTCAGTTCGGTTGCAGTGACGCTGGCCAGTGTGTGCCAGCAAATTACCAGCATCGCGCTAGTGATTGGCGGATTCTATCTTTTTGATGCGGGCACGATAACGATGGGCGCGATCATCGCGATTGTCATGCTGGCCGGTCGCTCGCTTGCTCCGGCTGGCCAGCTGGCATTCCTGATGACGCGTGGGCGCCAGGCGATGACAGTGCTGGACAGTATTGGCCTGCTAATGGCGAAGGACGATGAACGCAGTTTTGGCAGCAATAGTGTGATCCCCGTTGTCCGCGACGGTCATATCAAGCTGGAAGACGCAAAATTTGCCTATCCACAGAGCAGCCGTGATGCCCTGACGGAGATCAACCTTGAAATCCGGCCGGGCGAGAAAGTTGCGATTATCGGTCGCGTGGCGTCGGGAAAATCGACGCTGGGTCGACTGATCTGCGGGCTTTATTATCCCGATGACGGCTCCGTATTGGTCGATGGTCTCGACAACCGGCAGTTCCGGCCAATCGATTTACGCACGCAATTGCGGTTTGTCGGGCAAGATTCGGAGTTGTTCAGCGGGTCGATAAAAGACAATCTCCTGCTAGGTGCCCCCAACGCATCGGACGAGGCTTTGATCGATGCGCTCCGCCGTGTCGGGGCAGACGAGTTTCTGGGCCGCGACGATGGCGGTTTCGACCGGGCGACCGGCGAACGTGGTCGCAATTTGTCTGGCGGTCAGCGCGGCTTCCTTGTGCTCGCCCGCGCGTTGGCTTCGCCATCCAAACTGTTGTTTCTTGACGAGCCCACGGGGGCGATGGACATGCGCACCGAAACTGCGTTTGTCGAGCGGCTGAAAACCGCAATGTATCCTGGGCAGACGTTGGTTATTTCAACACACCGGCAGGCCGTGCTCTCGATCTGTGACCGCTTAATCGTCATGGACCGGGGTCGCATCGTTGCCGATGGTCCACGCGAACAGATCATGGCGCAAGCGCTCGACAAAGGGGTTGCGGCGTGATCCACGATTATCCCAATCGGCAGGATGCCATAGCGCTCGATGCAGAGGTTCTCGTTGTCGAGCC
>JANONL010000312.1:0-15796 GCA_031420815.1 Sphingomonadales bacterium
GGTATCGAAAGTGCACCGTCAAGCCGAACGGCAGGTCGATGCCGGACGCCATATTATCTTTGTCGGTCACGCCGGTCATCCCGAAGTAGTCGGCACGTTTGGACAAGTTCCGGCGGGCGCGATGACACTGGTCGAAACGGCGCGGGATGCAGAAGGCGTGCAACCGTCCGACACGGAAAACCTGTCGTTTTTGACCCAGACGACCTTGTCGGTCGACGATACCGCAGAAATTGTCGGCATATTGCAGCGACGTTTTCCGACTATCATCGGTCCGAAAGGCGAGGATATCTGCTATGCGACGTCAAATCGCCAGGAAGCGGTAAAGGCGATTGCGGCTAGCTGCGACCTTGTGCTGGTAATCGGTGCGCCCAACAGCTCGAACTCTTCGCGGTTGGTCGAGGTGGCGATCCGGTCAGGCACGCACGCGCATTTGGTGCAGCGCGCCGAGGACATCGATCTCGCGTGGCTTGAAGGCGTCGAAACGCTTGGTCTGACGGCGGGCGCATCAGCCCCTGAAGTTTTGGTACGCGAAATTATCGACACGCTAGCCATGCATTTTGATCTAGATGAACAGCAAGTCACCACAGCGCAAGAAAGTATCGTATTCAAGCTACCGCGCGAGTTGGCGGGCGTCGCGACCTGACGTAGATATGGCGGTTTACACCCAGCTTGGATCGGAAGACGTAACCGCGCTGCTGATGCGATACGACGTCGGTGAACTGGTCGCAATGAAGGGCATTGCCGAAGGCGTGCAGAATAGCAATTTCTTCATAGAAACAACGCGAAACAAGTTTATCTTGACACTTTATGAGAACCGTGTCGATCCCGCAGACCTGCCTTTTTTCTATTCTCTGCTTGGCCATCTGCACAACGCGGGCTGCAAAGTCCCCCGTTTCATCATTGATAACAATGGCGAGTGGCTGCAACAGGTTGCGGGGCGCCCTGCATGCCTTATCGAGTTTCTTTCCGGCGTTTCTGTTACACGGCCGACTGCTGCCCAAGCACATGCAACCGGCGCCGCGTTGGCGGATATGCACCGCGCACTTGCCGATTTTACAGAAAAACGGCCCAACGCCCTGGGCGTTGATACCTGGCGGCCTTTGGCTGACCGGGCCAGTGATGCCGCGCTCGATCTGATTACGCCCGGCCTCGCGCTGCGCATCGCTGCTGAATGCGATTACCTCGAAGCGCACTGGCCACGCGATTTGCCGATTTCTGCGATTCACGCCGATCTCTTTCCCGACAACGTGCTGATGCTGGAGAATCAGGTAACCGGCCTGATCGATTTCTATTTTGCCTGTACCGATACACGCGGCTATGATCTTGCTGTAACGCACAGTGCTTGGGCATTTTCGGGCGATGGACAGACTTTTCATCCAGACGTCAGCGACGCGGTGTTCAAAGGCTATGCTTCGCGCCTTCCTTTCGATGTCCCAACGCGAGACGCATTACCGGTATTGCTGCGCGGCGCAGCGCTGCGTTTCCTTCTCACCCGCTGTTATGATTGGATAAATACGCCCGCGAATGCTCTGGTTACACGCAAAGACCCGATGGCATTTTTACGAAGGCT
This sequence comes from Sphingomonadales bacterium, assembly GCA_031420815.1. GTDB lineage: Bacteria > Pseudomonadota > Alphaproteobacteria > Sphingomonadales > Sphingomonadaceae > Sphingorhabdus_B. Next base: position 1,571 of record JANONL010000312.1, read on the forward strand.
TGAGTTTTACAGTGACGATGCCAATGTCGCGGCCATCGTGCAGCAAATAGGGTCTGGATCTTAATGTGAAACAGGTTGAGATCTTTACCGACGGGGCGTGCAAGGGCAACCCAGGACCTGGCGGCTGGGGTGCAATCGTTCGCTATGGCACCCACGAAAAAGAGATCTCGGGCGGCGACCCTGACACCACCAATAACCGTATGGAAATGTGGGCGGCGATCCAGGCGCTCAACATCCTGATCGAACCGTGTCAGGTCAAACTGTACACCGACAGCAAATATGTCTGCGATGGTATCACCAAATGGGTGCACGGGTGGCAGCGCAACGGCTGGAAGAATGCATCAAAACAACCGGTGCGGAATGCCGATTTGTGGCATGACCTGGTTGAAGCCGCAGCCAAGCATGAAATCGAGTGGCTATGGGTGAAGGGCCATAGCGGCCATGTCGAGAATGAGCGCGCCGACCGGCTGGCGAGCGATGCTGCCGAGGCGATCAGCGCGTCTTAGGTTTCGGGCCCAGTTATTCTGCGTCGCGAATTTCCGCAGCAGGACCATTCTTCAAAATTGACTCGATGGCCTTTTTGGCCCCGGCTTTGCTGGAATAGCCTTCAGTCCAGAAAATCGATTCCGAATTATATTTAAAATAGGCGACATGCTCGCCCTTCTTGTTCTTCTTGATTTCGAAATAATGTGCCATGAATTGCTCCTCACCTTAAATCCTTGCGGACCGTGCAAGAGGCTAGCAATCGTTTTCCGGCGCGCAAGTATTATCGGCGTAAATCATTGTAACCTGTCAGGCGTGTAAAGCCCTGGAACAATTCCGTTCGGGCGTTGCAGTGCATCGACCAAAAGCGATGCAGCCAACTGAGCAACCGCTGGCGCTGTCTGTATGCCAAATCCACCCTGCCCCGCCAGCCAGAAAAAGTTTGGGACGGCTTTGTCGCGCCCGATAACCGGCAGACGATCCGGCGCAAAGCTGCGCAGCCCGGCCCATTTGTGCTCGACGCGCTTCACCTGCCAGCCGACAACCTGCTGAAGCCGATCAATGGCAATGGCGACATCAAGTTCCTCCGGTGCCGCATCACAGGCAGCGGTTGCCGTTTCATCATGTGGGCTGAGCCACAATTTGCCGCCGGTGTCAGGCTTGAAATAAAAGCTGCCATCGAGTCCGATAACTAAGGGCAAATCTGCCGGAACGAAGGGATCGACCGCCAGTTGGGCAATGGTGCGACGGTAGGGCTGGATGCCAATGGGTTTCACACCTGCAAGCTTGGCAACGTCATCGGCCCATGCACCGCCTGCATTGACGATAATGTCAGCGGTGCAATCAAGCGACCCGGCCGCGATATGCCAGCAACCTTTTTGCCACATCGCCTTTCGCAACAGTGCATTGCACTGCAAGATAACCCCGTTGCGTTTCGCCTGCCGCAAGTAGGCCCCGTGCAGCGCGCCAACGTCGATGTCGCAGCAGTCCGGTTCCCAAAGCGCGTGCGTCCAATCGGCCAATATTCCCGGCACACGCTTTTCCAACGCCGCCCTTCCAACTTTGTGTATTCGCACGCCGCTTTGCTGGAACGCTGAAAGCATATTTGCCGCGAGCGACAGATCAACATCCGTTCCAAGATGAAGAGCGCCACGCGGATACATCAGCGGGCCATCGTGAAAATCGGCTTGCGGGTTTGCCAGAAATGGTCCTGAAGCCGTCGTCAGCGGCTGAACATCTGGTCCGCCATAGCTTTCGTCCCAAAATGCCGCAGATCGACCCGTCGAATGATAGCCGGGCTGCGACTCCGCTTCGATTAGTATTACCGAGCGGTGAGCAGATACCTCCGCAGCAAGGCTGGCCCCGGCGATTCCGGCACCGATAATGGCAATGTCAAAATCGCTCATGGTTTCGGGGCATGTTTTTCCATGAAGACACCGATACGATCCAGGCACTGGTCACGCACGCAGTCTGCTTCGCGTAATAACTCATGTGCTGCTTCCTTGCCGAAAATCAGCGTTTCGGCATGCGGCAGGCGCTCGCCATCCTTAACGATGCGCGGCGTGCTGACCAGTTGATCCGCCGTCGTCGCCAACAGCAATATTGGCGTCTGGACGCCTTCCAGCTTACCCGGCCCATCGATCAAACGGATCGATGCAATCGCGCGCTCGACCCAGTGCCAGCTCGGCGGCCCCAGTTTGACCGCTGGCCGCAACTGCCACCATGCCAGCTCGTCCTCGTACCGATCCTTATCGTGCGTCAGGATTTTCTGGCGCATGTTGATCGGCGACATCGGCTTCTCGCTGACTTTCCATGCGGCGTGCTCGCCCCGGCCTATAGCGCACATCAGTTTGGCGAAAACATGATTCAAGGCGAGCGGCAGGCCGCCGGTCTGGATGCCGAGCATCGGCGCGCTCATGGCTACCGCCACCGGATCGATGGCTCGTTCCACCAGCGCACGCATTACCAAATGCCCGCCCATACTATGCGCAACGACAACATGTGGCCCCGGTGTTGAAGCTTTCCACATCGTCCAGAACGCGGTGAGATCACCGATCCACGTTGAAAAATCATCGATATGCCCGACATGCGGGTCGGCAAGCAGGCGTCCCGAATCCCCCTGCCCCCGCCAATCAATTGATGTTACCTGCCAACCCGCGTTCGCGTAATAATCCAGGGTCTCCAGATATTTTTCGTAATGGTCGCCGCGGCCAACCAAAAACAGCATTGATCCGCGTGGCATTTCACGATCATCTGTTTGCGCAGGCCAATCGACACGGCGGATGGGCCATCCGTCAGCAGCGTTCCAGATAGTTTCGGTCGCGGTTGCAGGAATACAACGGCGGTCAAATGTCGATTTCGGGGCGTGCATAGTTACCTTTTGGCAAGCTTTGATGGTTAATGCTTTCGGCATGACCACCGAAGCTCTCGCTTACGCACTCCTCGCCGGGTTGGCAATTGCACTGATGGTGTCGATTTATACCGATATCAGATACCGGCTTATTTTCAACAAGATAACCTTATCAGTCGCGCTTGCGGCACCACTGTTCTGGTATGCCAGCGGCGACTTTACACTGACCGCCATCGGCATTCATCTTCTGACAGCCGTCATTACCTTCGCATTCTTCGCGTTGTGGTTCCGTTTTGGCATGATGGGTGGCGGAGATGTAAAGCTTTTTGCGGCTTTGGCGCTGTGGTTTCCGTGGATCGATGTCGTCCGCATGGTACTTTATGCATCGATATTAGGGGCCTTGGTAACCATCATTTTCGTCATGATTCACAAGCTTCGTCAAGGCGTTGGCCGTGCGCGCATACCGTATGGGGTAGCAATCGCCCTTGCCGGGCTCTGGATGACCGGTGAACGGTTTTTTAACCATTTTACGTGAAATAGCATTCTTCAATCGGGGAACCTTTCAGGGGACAGTTCGTCATGGATAGGAAAAAAGTCATATTGCTGATGGGTGCGTTGCTTATTGCCGCCCTCACCGCCTTCATGGCGCGCAGCATGTTCACAGGTGCATCAGCGCCGCAGGCCGCCGCAGCTGTGAAGCCGGTCGAAACCGGCCCTAAAGTTCTGGTTGCAACCAAGGCATTGCCTGTGGGCACTATCATTACCGCTGACGCATTCCGCTATCAGCCGTGGCCCGAAGAATTGGTCGAAGAGGCCTATTTCATCGAGGGTCAAGAAGGCGGCCTTTCCAATGAAGAACTGATTGGCACCGTGGTCCGCAATGCGGTGACCGCAGGTCAGCCGATTACACAGGGTTCCTTGGTGAAACCGGGCGATCGTGGATTTCTGGCTGCGGCTTTGAGTCCCGGCATGCGCGCCGTTACCGTTCCGGTTTCTGCGCTAACCGGCGTTGCAGGCTTCGTATTTCCTGGCGACCGCGTCGACCTCGTTCTGACGCAAGTTGTTTCAGGCAATGGCCCACCGCTTAAGGTTGCCGAAACCATCGTTCGCAATTTGCGGGTGTTGGCAACCGATCAGCGTGCGCAGGCCAGCGTCGATGATAAGGGCAACACCGTCGTATCCAAATACAAGCTGGTAACATTCGAAGCGACCCCGCGCATTGCCGAAAAAATCACCGTGGCACAGTCGATCGGCACGATCAGCCTTTCGTTGCGCGCCTTGGCCGACAATGCTGCCGAGCTGGAACAGGCTTTGGCATCGGGTGACCTCAACCTGCCAGAAGGCGCAACGCCTGAACAGGAAGAAGCAATGTTGCGTTCCATTGCGCAGCGCCCAAGCGCCGGCAAGAGCAGCTACGCCACCGGCGGCGACGTATCTCGCTTTCAACGCAGCTCTATGCCTGCCCAAACGCCGATCGCAGTCGCTGCCGAAACATATCGTACGCAACGACAAATCGAAAAAATCGTGAAGGGGCCAATCGTGCGCGTATCGCGCGGCGGGACCACGACCGAAGTCGAAATTGGCCGGAGATAACGCCATGACCTCAATGACAAAAATCAAATCGGGATTTGCAGCTGCAGCACTTGCAGTCGCCATGGGCACCACGGCTCTTGTCGCCTTGCCCACCCCTGCTGCCGCTCAATCGGCTAAAGACGGAAAGGTTATCGTGCTCTCGATCGGACGCGGCCAACAGGTCAACCTCGGTTCAGCCATTACCGATGTGGTGGTGTCCGAACCGTCGATAGCTGACGTCGAGGTGAAGTCTTCGAAACAGCTGTATATTCTTGCTAAAGGTGCTGGCGAAACCACGGTTTACGCTACCGATGCTGCCGGACGCACTGTCTATCAGGCAACCGTTCGCGTCGGCAACAACCTTGACTCGGTCGGCCAGATGCTGCTGCTTGCGATGCCGGAAGCCGACATCAAGGTAACCACGATGAACGGTATTGTTTTGCTGACGGGCACCGTCGCGCAGCCCCAGGATGCAGCGGAAGCTGAAAGACTTGTGTCGGCATTTGTTGGCAGCAACACGCAAGTCGTTAGCCGCCTGAAGAATGCAACACCGCTTCAGATCAACCTGCAAGTCCGCGTTGCCGAAGTCAGTCGCTCGCTGGCGAAAGAAATTAGTGGCAATCTAAAAACGCGTGATAACGACGGCAACGGGGTCATATTCGGCACAAGCCGCGGGCGTGATTTTGTTGATATTGGTGACCTTGATACTTCGGCTTTTCCCAAGGTTGACGCATCCTCGCTTTACGGTTTGCCAGCCGGTTCGTTGTCACTGCCTTTCAACCCGGCCACTGGAAAATTTATCACCGGCGGAACACAGTTCGATTTCAAGAACATCGCTGGCAGCAATGTACTGCAAGCTGCCGGTCGGCTGTTCGGATTGGACGTCGCTGCCGCTTTTGACTTGTCGGAACGAGCGGGACTTGTTTCCACGCTTGCCAACCCGAACCTTACTACGGTTTCCGGCGAAACCGCTGAATTTCTCGCTGGGGGATCGTTTCCGGTTGTTACCTCGTCGAACAACGGAACATCGGTCGAATACAAAAACTATGGTGTAAATCTTACTTACACCCCTACCGTTCTTTCCGACGGTCGTATTTCGCTCCGGGTCCGTTCAGAAGTATCAGATATTTCATCCCAAGGTGCGGTTCGTGTAGGTGGCTTTGAAATACCTGCCACCACAACCAGAATGGCGGAAACAACCGTCGAGCTCGGCTCAGGCCAAAGCATGATGATTGCTGGCTTGCTCAGCAATCAACTGGGCAGTTCGGTCGACAAAATGCCCGGAGCAGGCGACATCCCGGTTCTTGGCGCGTTGTTCAAGTCCAACGGCTGGCGCCGCAACGAAACCGAATTGATGATCGTCATCACGCCGTATCTGGTAAAACCGGTTTCCGACAGCGAGATCATACTTCCAACCGACGGATTGCATACACCAAACGACCTTGAACGGGTTTTGTTGGGCAAAGTGACGAAAGACAACGGCGACAAAAGTCGTCCGATGCCATCGGTTGCACCCGAAGCGCCGGGTGGACCCGCGATGGGTTCAGTTAGCGATGCTGCCCCCGGTCTGCCGAGAAAATCGGGCAAGGCCACGGCACAGGCATCATCCGCACCCGGTTTCAGCTTCGACAATTGATCACCAGTTTCAGGAGATTAGACATGCGTAATATAAAATTCCTGATCGCTGCAAGCTTCAGCATCGCGCTGACCGGCTGCGGTTCGCTGGGAAGCAACACTTCAATGTATTCGGCCCACCAGCCAGTGGTCGAACGCACCAACTATGCTATCGATGTCAATGTCGATGGTGGCGGTATTCCTGCTAATGAGCAGCGCCGGATGGGCGAATGGTTCGATGCTTTGCAATTGGGCTATGGCGACCGGTTGGCTGTCGATTATGGCAGCGGTTACGGCAATGCTACAGCACAACGTGCCGTTTCAGATGCTGCCGCCGATCGCGGCATATTGGTAAGCGACACGGCTCCGGTAACACCGGGTCAAGTAGCGCCCGGAACAATCCGTGTCGTAGTTACCCGTTCAAAGGCCTCTGTTCCTAGCTGCCCCGATTGGAGCACTTCGACCGATTCCAACTTCAATTCCAGCAATCATAGCAATTATGGCTGTTCGACCAACAGTAACCTTGCTGCCATGGTAGCCGATCCGGAGGATCTGGTTCGCGGACGCGACAGCAAGAAACTGGATGACAACAGCGGCACTAAAGCCGTCAACGCCCATCGCGCCAAAACCGGAGGCAACTGATGAACGCTCCTTGGAAATCAAACGTGACGGGCAACCGTGACCCGATAAACGCTTTCGTCTGCGACGATATGACGCTCGACGTCATCCGCAGCGTCTGTGACGAGATGGGTTGGAGCCAAGAGAAAGCTTACAAAGGCGGGTTGCGCAATGCTGTGCAGTCGCTGTCGGTCTCGGCCAGCCCGCAGATATTGCTCGTCGACTTGTCGGAATCGGGTGACCCGATCAGTGACATCAACAGCCTGGCAGAAGTCTGCGAACCCGGTACCGTCGTGATCGCCGTCGGTCAGGTCAACGACGTGCGGCTTTATCGCGATCTGCTGATGTCGGGCTTGCAGGATTATCTCCTGAAACCGCTTAGCCCGGACGCGCTTCGCGATGCGTTTGCGAACGCGCAGACAATATTGAACACGCCAAAGCATGATGAAAATATCGGTGATCGTCCGCATGTCTCGACCGCTGTCATTGGCACGCGTGGCGGTGTAGGCGCGTCGACAGTCGCCTCCTCGCTGGCTTGGATTTTTTCTGACAAGGAAGGTCATCCAACCGGATTTCTGGACTTGGATGTCCATTTCGGTACCGGCGCGTTGGCAATGGATCTTGAACCCGGTCGCGGTCTCACCGACGCAATCGATAACCCAAGCCGCATCGACGGCCTGTTTATCGAGCGTGCCATGATCAAGGCCAACGATAAACTGTCGATCCTATCGGCAGAAGCGCCGATGAACAGTCCGGTTTTGACCGACGGTGCCGCCTTCTTCCAATTGCAGGAGGAATTCCGCGCCGCCTTTGAAAATACCGTAATCGACATGCCGCGCAGTATGATTATCGCATATCCGCATTTGATGCAGGATGTGAACGTCACTGTCGTTGTGACCGAACTGACCCTTGCTGCTGCGCGCGATACAATCCGGGTTCTGGCATGGCTAAAGTCGAATGCGCCGCACTGTAAAACGATTGTGATCGGTAACAAGATGCAGGCCGCCGTCCTCGAAATTTCGCGCAAGGAATTTGAAAGTACCATCGAGCGCAAACTCGATATTGCCATTCCTGCCGATTTCAAGGCAACCGCTCAGGCGGCAAAGCTCGGCCGGCCGCTGGTCGATGCTGTCCGGGGCAGCAAGGCGTCGATCGGTATCGCCGCACTAGCTGAAATGATTCAAGGTACAGCCGCAGAAGTCACTGCGACGCCGGTCGAGGCTGAAAAGGCCAAAAAGTCCATGCTGGGCGGGTTTAAGTCGCTGCTGGCCAAGAAGTAACTCGATGACCGGGTGCATGTATAAGGTACCCGGCCAATCCATTGACAATACGGGTGGATCGCCATGCAAACTCTGATTATAGCGGTAGGAAGCTTTCTGGTTCTGGTCATGTTCGCTTTGGCGTTCATGGGGCCGAACACCAGTAAATCCATCTCGCGTCGGCTTGGCGCGGTAAAAATCAGGCATTCCGACAGTGCCGATGCCCGCGTTGAGCAGCAAATGCGCAAGGCGGTTGCGGCACGGCGTCCGCTGATATTTTCCGACGGGCAGCATATCAGCCGCGCCGACAAATTGCGGCTGCGATTGGCACAGACCGGTAAAAAATGGACCATGAAACAATATATGTATGCGTCCGGGGGCCTAGCGTTCGTGATTGCAGCATTGCTGATGCTGAAAGGCGCGCCAGCCTATCTGGCGCTGTTTGCCGGCCTTTTGATCGGAGCCGGCCTGCCTCATATGGTGATCAATTTCCTGATCAATAAACGCGTCAAACAGTTCACCTCCAACTTTCCCGACGCTATCGAGTTGCTCGTTCGCGGCCTGAAATCGGGCCTTCCCGTGGGCGAAACGTTGAACGTTGTCGCCAAGGAAATCCCGGGGCCGGTGGGTATTGAATTCAAAATGGTGACCGAAAAGATCAAAATCGGTAAAACGATGGAAGATGCGTTGCAAGAAACCGCAGACCGTTTGGGTACTGCCGAATTCCAGTTTTTTGTTATCACCTTGGCAATTCAGCGTGAAACCGGTGGCAACCTGGCCGAAACGCTTGCCAACCTGGCCGATGTATTGCGCAAGCGTGCGCAGATGAAGCTTAAGATTCGGGCGATGTCTTCGGAATCGAAAGCGTCAGCGTATATCGTCGGTTCGCTGCCGTTCTTCGTGTTCGGTATGGTCTGGACCGTCAACCAGAAATATCTGGAGGGCTTTTTCTATGAGCCACGATTGATTATCGCCGGTCTGATTGGCGCGGTGTGGATGGCGATCGGTGTGTTCATCATGTCCAAAATGATCAGTTTCGAAATTTAAGGCGGGGACGGGGCTAATAACATGACCAATCCAGGTGGACCTCAGCTTCTCGGCATCGACGTATTCATGGTTGCAACGCTGCTGTCCGCAGTGGCAACTGCCGCAGTATTTATCGCGATTTACGCAGCGGTCACAGTCCGTAACCCGATGGCGAAGCGCGTCAAGGCGCTCAGCGACCGACGCGAACAGTTAAAAGCGGGCATCACCGCAACAACCGCCAAAAAGCGGGCAAAGCTGGTTCGCAAGACCGAAACTACCGACAAGATGCGGCAAATGTTGTCCAAATTGCAGGTGTTGCAGGAAGACCAGATCAAGGCCGCACAGCAAAAGCTGGCGCAAGCCGGTATCCGCCGCAAGGAATTGGCGGTCGTTGTCATCTTCAGTCGGCTTGTGTTGCCGATCATCTTGGGTGGCAGCGTAGCGTTGTGGCTTTATGGTCTTGGCGGCCTCGCCGACTGGACGCCGATGAAACGTTTCGGGGTTTTTGCTGCGCTGACCATACTTGGTTATAAGGCGGCCGATATTTACGTCGGCAATTTGGTAACCAAACGAACTGACGCAATCCGCAAAGGCTTGCCAGATGCGCTCGATCTCTTGGTCATTTGCGCCGAAGCAGGTTTGACAGTCGACACGTCGTTCAATCGCGTCGCAAAAGAACTGGGCCGCGGCTATCCCGAACTGGGTGACGAATTTGCACTAACGGCAATCGAGCTCGGGTTCTTGACCGAAAGGCGGATGGCGTTTGAAAATCTCGCTTACCGGGTCAATCTCGCCTCGATCAAAGGGGTTGTCACGACGATGATCCAGACCGAAAAATACGGTACACCGCTTGCGTCGGCGCTGCGCGTACTGTCGGCTGAATTCCGCAACGAACGCATGATGCGTGCCGAAGAAAAAGCAGCCCGACTGCCTGCGATTATGACGGTACCGCTGATTCTTTTCATTTTGCCGACGCTGTTTATCGTGATCTTGGGGCCAGCTGCCTGCGCGATCGGCGACGCTTTCAACAAGAAATAATAACAGCAAAATGACAAAAAGGGCGGGGCCGTGCCTCCGCCCTTTTTTGCGTCATGATTTGTGAACCGTCTGCTCGATCGCGCCGAATATACTGTGCCCGCCATCATCGCGCACCTCGATACGCACGGTATCGCCGTCTTTCAAAAATGGCGTCTTCATTTCATCCATCAGGATTTTTTCGACCATGCGGACTTCCGCCAGGCAGCTATAACCCAACCCGCCATTTGCCACCGGTTTGCCCGGCCCGCCCCCCGCATCGCGGTTCGATACCGTCCCCGATCCGATGATGGTCCCTGCCCCCAAATTCCGGGTTTTGGCGAGATGCGCGATCAAGATGCCGAAATCGAACGTACAGTCGTCCGATGCAACCGCCCGCCCAAACGGCGCGCCATTCAAATCGACCATCAACGTCCGGTGCAACTTGCCATCCTGCCAGTAATCGCCAAGGCTGTCAGGGGTCACAAAGACCGGCGACAAGGCGCTTGCCGGTTTCGACTGGACAAAGCCAAAGCCTTTTTCCAACTCCACCGGGATCAGGTTACGCAGGCTAACGTCGTTTACCAATCCGACCAGCCGAACATAAGATACAGCGTCGCGCGCCGAAACACCGCGCGGAACATCGCCGGTCACAACAACAATCTCCGCCTCCAGATCGCAGCCCCAGGCTTCGTCGACCAACGGGATGTCATCGCGAGCCCCCAGAAACTCGTCCGAGCCGCCCTGATACATTAGCGGATCGTGCCAAAAACTGTCGGGCAACACTGCGCCGCGCGCTTTGCGGACCAATTCGACATGATTCACATAAGCCGAACCATCGGCCCATTGATAGGCACGCGGTAAAGGTGCTGCCGCATCATGTTCATGAAACCGCTCTTTCGGAATGGCATTATGCTCAAGATCGGTCGCCAGAGCCTCCAACCGAGGCGCAAGCCCGTCCCAATCATCCAGCGCGCTTTGCAAGGTCGGGGCAATGTGGGCGGCGTCGGCATACCAGGCCAAATCGTTCGATACGACAACAAGGTGACCGTCACGGCCTGATTTTAACGAAGCAAGTTTCATGGAGTTCCTCTCGTTTATAGTTGCATCATGACGGCACAATCGGGTTGCGGCAACAGCAACTGTCGGCTTACATCATTGAAATGACCCAGGGGAGTTCTATCATGCGCAAAAGGTTGAAGGCGTCGGCTCTGGCGCTGACGATGCTTGTAACAAATTCTGCGGCCAGCCAACAAACATTCAACGATAACGAAGCGGCCCAAAATGGCTGGTCGATGGAGCAGAACCGCAGCGCAAGCTGGCATTTGGCGCAGCATAGACGGCTTGGTGCGGCCATTACGGCGTTGCAACCGCAGCGCAACGGCATGGTCGATGTTTACGTGGTCTCGGTCGGCCTCGATTCCGATGCGGTGTTTAGCCGCGAAGCCGGTGAAGCAGCCAAGGTTCTGGGCCGTCGTTATGGTGCCATCGGACGTACTATTTTTCTTTCCGCGGGTGCTGACGACAAACCGGCGGGAACGCCGCAAGGATCGCCAACCAACCTGGCAATTGCGCTGGCCGCCGTTGCCGACAAGATGAACTTGAAAGAGGATGTGCTCGTCCTGTTTGCGACCGCCCACGGCGGCCCGGTGTCAGGCCTGGTTTACCGCGACGGTGCCAATGGCGCGGGCATGATTGCGCCGCAGCGGCTGGCCAGCCTGCTCAATGGGCTGGGTTTCGAACGGCGGGTGATATTGTTGTCGGCGTGCTACGCGGGCATATTCATTCCCACGTTGACCAGCGAGAACAGCGTTATCGTGACCGCCGCTTCGTCCAATCGCACTTCGTTCGGCTGCGCGCCGGGCAACGATTGGACATTTTTTGGCGATGCGCTGATTAACAATGCGCTGCGCAAAGCCCAGCCTTTCGACAAGGCCGCAGACGAAGCGGTTTCGCTGATCAGCAAATGGGAGACCGACCGCCGCCTTGTTCCGTCGCGACCGCAGGTGTTTTTTGGCGACAAGACCAATGTCTGGCTTTCCCCCCTGGAGGCCAAAATTCCCAAGCTGGAAACACCCAAAGTCGGCAGGCCTGCAGTCGAAAGTACCTAATTTCGGTCCGCGTCGGGATCGACGTGCAGCCAGTCGGCATGACGCGGTGCTTTCTTTGTCTGGCTCCATTCTTCGAGCATGAGCGGCGCGACGCGTTTGAGTTCTGCGTGTTGCTCGGGCGTGCCGATGTTGCACGCCAGTTCCAACCGGTGACCGTTCGGGTCGAAGAAATAGATCGACCGAAAAATGCCGTGAAAGGTCGGGCCGATGACGGCGATGCCTTGCGCCTCGATATGCGCCTTAGCCGCGAGCAATGCGTCCATGTCCGGCACCTCGAACGCAATATGTTGCACCCACGCGGGCGTATTCGGGTCACGCGCCATGTCCGGCTGCTTGGGCAGCTCGAAAAATGCCAGCACATTGCCGCCGCCTGCATCTAGGAAGATGTGCATATACGGGTCATATTCGCCGGTCGATGGCACATGATCCTCCGAAAACGCCGACAGATACTCCATGCCAAGCACGCGGTTATAAAATTCCACCGTCTGCTTGGCATCGCGGCAACGATAGGCAACGTGATGGATTTTGGAGAGGCCGAACGGGGCGGTCATTCTGCCACCTCTAGCGTCCCGCGCGCAATCTGGTCGCGCTCGATCGATTCGAACAGCGCCTTGAAATTGCCCTCGCCAAAGCCTTCATCCTTTTTACGCTGGATAAATTCGAAGAATACCGGGCCGACTTGCGCTTCCGAAAATATCTGAAGCAACAGCCGTGGGTCGCCGTCTTCGGTCGATCCGTCGAGCAATATGCCGCGTACTTGCAGTTCGGTCACCGGTTCGCCGTGTCCCGGCAAGCGTCCTTCCAGCATCTCGTAATAGGTGTTGGGCGGTGGGCTCATGAACGGTGTGCCGAGCGCCTTCAACCGGTCCCAGCAGGCGATGATGTCATCGCAGATGAACGCGATATGCTGGATGCCTTCACCATTGTAAGCGCGCAGGAATTCCTCGATCTGGCCGCCGCCAGCCTTGCCCTCTTCGTTCAGCGGAATACGGATTTTGCCGTCTGGTGCGGTCATCGCTTTCGACGTCAGGCCAGTATATTCGCCCTTGATGTCGAAATAGCGGATTTCGCGAAAGTTGAAGATGCGCTCATAATAGCTCGCCCAATACGCCATTCGTCCGCCGTAAACATTGTGCGTCAGGTGATCGATCAGCTTGAAGCCCGCACCAACCGGATGCCGGTCAATGCCGGGTTCGTAAACAAAGTCGATGTCATAGATCGACAGATCATCACCGTAACGGTCGACCAGATAGATTACTGCCCCGCCTATGCCGCGGATCGCCGGGATACGCAGCTCCATCACACCGGTCTTGCTTTCGACCGGTTCAGCCCCGCGTTCGATGGCGGCGACATAAGCTTGGGCAGCGTTCTTGACGCGAAACGCCATGCCGCAAGCCGAAGGGCCGTGTTCGGCGGCGAAATACGCGGCGTGTGATCGCGGCTCATAGTTGGCGATAAGATTAATCTCGCCCTGCCGCCACAATTCGACATCCTTTGACCGGTGCCGGGCAATACGGGTAAAGCCCATCGCGCCGAATACCGGTTCGATCAGCCCCTTCTCGGGCGCGCAAAACTCGATGAACTCGAAGCCGTCAAGGCCAAGCGGATTTTCGAATTGGTCGGTCATTACGGGCTCCGGAAAATGGTTTCAATTGAAACTACTTTACCGGATGACGAGAGTCAAGATGTTCGACGCACATGGAGTTCTACGACAAATCAGGATATCCAAACTCTAACCCAATTCACCCGCCCGTGCCCGCAACTGCGCCAGCATCGCCTGAAGCGCCCTTGCCTCGCCGCTGCCCAATATTTTTTCCAGCTCGGCTTCTATCGATAACGCTTGCGGAACGATCTGCTCGTAAAGCTCACGCCCCGTGTTGGTCAGTGCCAGATGGTGCGAGCGGCCGTCAGCGGCGTTCGGCGCGCGCCCAATCAGGCTGCGTTCCTCTAGCGCCTTCGATGCGCGGTTGACCGTCACCTTGTCCATCGCAGTCGCCGCCACCAGTTCGCGCTGCGTTGCCGATGCGACCTCGCCCAACACCGCCATCAACCGCCATTCGGGTATCTTGAGCGCGAACTTCCCGCGATAGGCACGAGCGATCAGGTCGCTGACCGCGTTCGAGGTTATCGAGAGCTGATAAGGCAGAAATTCCGCGAGCGTTAGTTTGGGTTTAGACAT
>JANONL010000313.1:0-2588 GCA_031420815.1 Sphingomonadales bacterium
CGGCCAATCGGCTGGCTTTCACTGTCAATGATGAGATGTTGCCTAGCTCTCGTGTATGTTTCGTTGACCAGAAAAGGAACCTTCATATTGAGCGGGTCAACAACGAAGGCCTTTCCAATATCGGCAAAGCTCTCGCCAAAATCCCTCACGGGTATGATGTTTAAGTTTGTCACTTCGCATTGGCGAAGCTTCAACTCCGGTAAGCCTCTGTCGCGACAGTAACGCACAAATTTGTCAAATAGCTCATTAAACTTGGCGCGCGTTGCTTCAAAATGAGGGTACTCGATGCCGTCGGCTTTTACCCAGTTATATCCAAGCCTGTCGTTTTGTAACTGAACCAAGCCACCGGTGAAGTTCCGGTAAAAAGCACGAGGCATTGACATTGGCATGAAGGTTATACCGGTTTCAAAAAGCATGTCTTGACCGAGATTTTCGACAGCGGTTTCCAGTCTCGAAGCTGTTTCGGTTTGAGGAAACTCCGCCCTTATCTCATTCCAAAAAAGGCCATAGTCAGAAAGATCGAAGCCTTGGACCGCATCAAAAGCCACTACAATAGCCTGCTCGACGAGTGGCGGCTCGCTAAATTTTGGATGGACAATGGGAATGACTGACATAAGATTTCACACTTGACTTGATATTAAACACGCTCTCGCACTTTTGCGACTCGGGTGCAAGTCCGGCAATATCAAGATACAAAGTGGACGCATCATGTTAAGCACAACTTGGATTTGTGGTGACGAATTTCCGCAAGTGATTATGCTCATGCAATCTCATATACGATAGAATCATCTAAAAGTCAATAAAATAACCTATATGGATAACTATTATTGAGGAGCTTCTTCTGCTTCCTCAACCTCTTCAATCTTGCCAAAATCAAACCGTATCCGCACCCACACGCCCAGTTGCACTTTGTTGTCGATCCGCGGCGGGCGCACCAGAAACTGCCACGCCGCCAACCGCAGCGCCTTCGCAAGACCGGTGCCTCTGGGATTCTCACCGAGGATCTGGCAATTTTCGACATGATAATGCTCGATCATCCGGCACGCGATTTCTGCGGTTGCGCCCGGCGGCACGCGTTTTATGCCTGCCATATAAGGCGCGAGTTCGCTGTCATAGGGTTCGCGGTACCATGCCACCGGGTAAAGCTGCGCGCCGCCCGGGCCTGCGCCGGGGCCCATCAAGCCTTTGCTGCCTTGGCCCGCGCCTTTCGCATCGCCCGAACCGGTACTGCCGCTGGCGGGGATTTTGGAGAGGTCCATCGCGTCGAAATCGGCCTTGCTGACTTTGATGAAATCGGGGCTGGGCGGCGGGGCCTTGACCGGGTTGACGGGCGGTAACAATGGCTTGGGGATCGGCGGGGTGAACTCGGGTTTTTGCGCTTTTGTAACGGGCGTTTCGGCTTCGCTCTTATCCGATGACGCCGACTCCGACTCCGCCTCCAGTGAGAACGTGCTGAGGCCGCGCTTGCCCGCTTCCGGTCCTGCCGAGCGCATACTCAGGCTCAATATCGCGATGATGAGCAACGCTTCGAGCAGCAAGGCGATGGCAATACCCGCCGCCCGCCGCCGAAGCTCTGTCCCTTGCCATTCTCCGGCCCACTCAGTTCGTTCAATATAGGCCATGCGGTTGAGCCGACCTTTAAAGTTTCGTGATGGGCTTGCAATGTAGGATTTGCTCTGTCAGCCTTCAGACTGATATCGCAAACCCCGCCTTGGCTGTAGGCGTCGTTATCAGCCACCTTTCAATACCGTTCAGGTGAGACTTTAGTGTGACTTTAGACGGTTTTCTGCGGGTTTTGGCCGCCGGTTACAACGCCCGGAAGTGCACCTTCAACCCATCCTTCGGTTTCGGAATCGGCCAAGGCTGCCATTCAGGCGCATAGCCGTCGGCAACCTCGACCCGGACGCTGGTCAACAGGTGGTGCATGAAAATCTTCACCTGCATATAGGCGAAATGCAGCCCCAGACACATATGCGCGCCGCCGCCGAACGGCACCCAGGCATATTTGTGGCGCGCCTTTACCTTGTCGGGGGTGAACCGCATCGGGTCGAAGGTCTCGGGGTTCTCCCAATATTCGGGCATCATATGGACGAACGCCGGGCTGATGCTGACCGCAGTGCCCGCGGCGATGTGATAGCCCATGAACTCGAAATCCTTGACTGCGCGGCGCGGAATCGAGGGCACCGGCGGGATCAGGCGCAGCGCCTCTTTGAAGGCGTAATCAGTCAACTCGAACTGGTCGAGCTGGTCATTGGTGATGTCGGCCCCGGCGGGCGCAATCGCAAGACATTCGGCGCGCAGCTTTTCCTGCCACTCGGGGTTCTTCGCCAGCAGCCAGATCATCGAGGTGACCGACGATGTAATCGTGTCGTGCGCCGCCATCATCAGGAAGTTCATATGATCGATCAACTCGCCATCGGTCATATATTCGCCGTCTTCGCGCTTTGCCCTGCAGAACTGGCTGAACATATCCTGCCGGTTTTCGTTGCGACGGCGTTCGGCGATTTGTGGGCCGAAATAGTCGATCAGATATTTGCGCCCCGCAACCCCGCGACCCATTTGCGTGAACGGCAAAGGCGCGCGAACAA
>JANONL010000314.1:0-7063 GCA_031420815.1 Sphingomonadales bacterium
CCGAACGCTGTTCGTCGGGCGATCTAGCCGCACCAATGATTTCGCAATTGGCCAGATGGCCGAAATCGTTGCGCCCTTTGGGTACAAGGTGGTCGGCGTCAACGTGCAAGGTGCGCTACATCTAAAAACATCGGTAACCGCGCTCGCGCCCGACTTGTTACTGCTGAATCCGGATTGGACCGACATGGAAGCCTTTGCCGGATATCGGCACATCATGGTGGCACCTGACGAGCCTTTTGCGGGAAACAGCATGACGGTCGGTGGCAAGATATTCATGCAGTCCGCGCATGCCACAACGGCAAAGCGTGTCGGTGCTGCGGGCTTTGACGTGGCTCTGATCGATATTTCGGAGTTTGCCAAGGCCGAGGCCGGACTGACCTGCATGTCCGTTGTTGTCGCGCCCCAAACGCCGTCCCCGAACGGCACATAAAACCTCGGGCATATTGACTCCGCGCCAAAAGCTGCGGAATGTAAAATGTATCAGGAGGTCCGCATATGGCAAAGCGTCCCGCGACCCGCAAAGCAAAGACTTTACCGTTGCAAGCCGACACCGGCGTTATCGTCGGCTGGACACATCACGAACTCGGTTCGAGTATCGATTTGCGCATCCAGAGCGCTCGGTCGAAGCAGGCGCTGGATAATGATGAAATCGACAGCCACCATTTCCTGATGACGCATAATCAGGCGTTATTGCTGGCCAAATATCTGCTCGATGCCACTGGACAAACCTTGCCGGAGAGGGCGCCGCCATCGCTATGGCGGCGCATCGCGAACCGCGTGCGAAATAAGGGATAAACCCTTTACTTGTCCGGATGGCCAAAGCTAAGGCAAGGGCAACACAGGATAGCGACGCATGACCGACAAAAAAGACAAAGCCGAAAATGATCCCAACTGGTCGACCGGAGCCAGAGTGGGTGCCGCCGTTGGCTCGGCGGCTTTGGTCGCCGCTCTGCTCTATGCGGGCAAGCGGCATTTGAGCCAGAAGAAGGGCAAGCTGGAGCCACAATCCCCCGACGTTCCGCCGCCCGTGACGCCCCAAACACATGCCAGCCCTGATGTAGAACCTGGTGCCGGACTGGATAAAGAACGATGAATCCCGTGACTTCGGTCGAAGGACGGGCGTACCCGCTGGGTCTCAAAAACATCGATACCGATATTATCATCCCGGCAAAATGGCTGAAGACCATCAGCCGTGAAGGGCTTGGACGCGGCGCGTTCGAGACATTGCGCGCCGAAAATGGCAATGTATTCGATGATCCTGAATATGCCGGTGCGCCGATATTGATCGCGGGGGACAATTACGGATGCGGGTCGAGCCGCGAACATGCCGCGTGGGCAATGGCCGACCTGGGCATCACTGCGGTCATCGCGCCGAGCTTCTCGGACATATTTTCGGGGAACGCCTTCAAGAACGGCCTGCTCGCGATTGAGTTGCCGCAAATCGCAATCGACCGGCTGATGGAGGTCGCCAAAACCGATCCGATCCATGTCGACCTCGAAACGCAGACGTTGACGACGCCGTTTCAGGACCGCTTTACATTTGAAATCGATCCGTTCCGCAAGCATTGCCTGATGCACGGCGTCGATGAAATCGGCCTGACGCTCGCCAGTGGCGCTGCGATAGCGGCACATGAGAGAAAAGTAGCGGAGCAGCAGCCTTGGCTGGTGCCAGCTATGCCAACACGCCGTCACCCTGAACCCGTTTCAGGGTCTTAATTCCGACGGTAAAAAGTAAGATGCTGAAACGAGTTCAGCATGACGAAATTTGGATTTGAGAGGAAACACAAATGCGCGCATTGTTATCAACCGCGACGGGCGGCCCCGAAACACTGACGATGGGCGAACTGCCCGAGCCGGTTGCCGGACCCGGCCAAGTCGTGATCGCGGTCAAGGCGTGCTCGATCAATTATCCCGACACGTTGATGATCGTCGATTTGTACCAGTTCAAACCGGCACGGCCGTTTGCGCCGGGCGGCGAAGTGGCTGGCATCGTCGAGGCGGTAGGCGAAGGCGTCACCGGCTTTGCTATCGGTGACCGCGTGATCGGCCTGTGCGGCAATGGCGGGCTGACCGAGAAAGTCGCGGTACTCGCGTTCAACGTCTTCAAACTGCCCGAGGCGATGTCGTTCGAGGACGGATCGGCGTTGTTGCTGACTTATGGCACGTCGATCCACGCGCTGAAGGATCGTGGCCACATGAAAGCTGGCGATAATGTGCTCGTGCTTGGCGGGGCTGGCGGCATCGGCATTTCGGCAATCGAACTGGCCAAAGCTTATGGAGGCCGCGTCGTCGCGGGTGTATCGAGCGAAGCCAAAGCCGAAATCGCGCGCGAAGCGGGGGCCGACGAGGTCGTCGTCTATCCGCACCAGCCGTTCGACCGCGACCAATCAAAAGCTCTTGCCGAGATGTTCAAGGCGGCGGCTGGCAAGGACGGCTTCAACATCATCTATGACACCGTCGGCGGCGATTATAGCGAACCAGCGGTGCGTTCGATTGCGTGGGAGGGCAAATTCCTCGTCGTCGGATTCCCGGCTGGCATCGCCAAATTGCCGCTTAATCTGACATTGCTCAAAAGCTGCGACGTGTGCGGTGTGTTCTGGGGCGCTTTTGCCGCGCGTGATCCGAAACGCAACCATGCCAATATCGCCGAACTGTTCGATTTTTACGCGAGTGGCAAAATCAAGCCGCGCATTTCGGAAGTGTTTCCGCTCGAACGCGCGGGCGAAGCGATTGCGCGATTGGGCGACAGGGCAGCAGTCGGCAAGCTTGTGGTGCAGATATAGCGCCTTGCCTGACTTGTTTCACGCTAGCGAAACGACTACCTAATACATAGGACTTTTCCGGGGACAGAGAATGACCACTTTTGACAATCGCGAAAATGCCTTCGAAAGTATGTTCGCACACGACGAAGAGATGATGTTCAAAATCACCGCGCGGCGCAACAAGCTGCTGGGTCATTGGGCGGCAGAGAAAATGGGATTAACGCCTGAGGAAACCGCTGCATATGCGACTGCGGTGGTGCAAGCCGATTTCGAAGAAGCGGGCGACGAAGATGTAGTGCGCAAGCTGATGGGCGATCTGACCTCTGCCGGAGTCGAGGTTGACGACGCGATGATCCGCGCCGCACTCGATGAAAAAATGGCCGAAGCACGCCGCCAGTTTATCGAGAAGGCCTGACCGCAACATGGCAATGGCGGCCGCAGATATTGAAGGCATGATTAAGGCCGCACTCCCCGATGCATTGGTCGAAATTACCGACCTTGCAGGGGACGGCAATCACTATGCCGCGCGGGTGGTCAGCGAGAGTTTTCGCGGGTCTCCGCGCGTAAAACAACATAAGGCAGTCTATGATGCCTTGGGCGGACGGATGGGCGGCGTGTTACACGCGCTGCAATTGACCACGGCTTGTCCGGATTAAGGAGTATTTAAATGAGTGCCAATGAACGGATCGAAGCGCTGGTCAAAAACAACGACGTGGTGCTGTTTATGAAGGGTTCGCCGCTGTTCCCGCAGTGTGGATTTTCGAGCAAGGCGATCGCCATTCTCGACCATCTGGGCGTCGCCTATGAAAGCGTCGATGTGCTGCAAGACATGGAAATCCGCGCCGGTATCAAGGATTATTCCGACTGGCCGACGATTCCCCAGCTCTATGTGAAGGGCGAATTCCTCGGCGGCTCGGACATCATGATGGAAATGTACGAAGCAGGCGAATTGCAGGCTTTGGTAGACGCCGAAGGCTTGGCGAAGGCGGAGTAGTTTAGACGGTCGAAACCGTGTCATCCCCGTCTTGACCGGGGATCCATGGTCTAAGCGGCAGGTTTAAACGTCCAAATCAGGCCATGGATTCTCGCTTTCGCGGGAATTACGTAATCCTTGGCGGATAACTCGCTCACTCTGCGTTGTTCACGACTACCAGCTTTGGCTGCATGATGTGGATCCACAACAACGCCAGCAAGTACGCGCCCGCTGCCATCGCGAACATCGGGGTGTAGCCATAGCCGCTGTCAAGCGCCCATCCGGTGAATTCCTGCATCGCCGCTCCGCTCAAATTTCCGGCTAAAGCCCCAATAGCAATAACACTGGCGACTTGGCGCGCGGGTACAATATCTGCGGTCATCCCAAAGATATTGGTGGAAAAGCCCTGATGTGCGAACAACCCAAGGCCGATAATCAGCGCTGCAATCCACTGGTTTGGCGCATATAGAGCCAGCGGAATTGGCAAGATCAGCACCGCGTAAAAAAACATTGATCCCTTACGTGCCACATTAGCCGACAGGCCACGGCCGAGCAACGCGGGAAACAGAAAGCCACTGGTCAGCGCCCCTAACGCCGCCAACACAAACACAATCGCGGTTGGATTACCAACCTGCGATTGGTCGAGATTGAACTGCAATTTGAAGAAGTCGGGCGCCCAAAACAGGATGAACCACCAGATCATGTCTGTCGGTATTTTGGCTCCTGCCACCGCCCATGTCCGCCGGTCACGCAAAAGCTCGCCCCATGGCGCCCCCTTCAGAGGTGAACCACTCGTGCTGACCGCTTCCTTGTAATGCGGCAGGTTGCGCGTGCCCCACCACCATAAGGCCAACCAGATAAACCCCAGCGCGCCGGTGATGATGAACGCCGCCTGCCAGCCATAGGCTACCGCGATCAACGGCACGGTCAGCGGGGCTACGATAGCGCCGATGTTCGAGGCGCTGTTGATGACGCCGATGCCGATAGAACGCTCGCGCACCGGCAAATAGCTTGCCGCTGCCTTCATCGCCGCAGGCGTATTCGCCGATTCCGCCACCGCTAGCGTCACCCGCGCCGCTACAAATTGTTGCATCGTAGCGGCAACGCCGTGCGCCATCCCGGCGACGCTCCACACTGCAACGGCGATGCCATAACCCAGCCGTACCCCGAAGCGGTCGATGAACCAGCCGACACCGAGCAACGCAGCGGCGGTTGCGATCTGAAAAGTCGAACCAAAATGGGCAAAGTCCTGATTGGTCCAGCCGAATTCGACTTGCAACGTCGGCTTCAAAAGCGAGAGCACTTGCCGGTCGAGATAGTTCAGCGCGGTGCCGAAAAATATAAGGGCAATCAGCGCGTAACGCGTAAAACGGGCGGCATCGCTGCTCGTGCTGGCTTCATTCTCGACCACTCACGCTCTCCCCTTGGCATCGCCCACGCTTTGTGCTGGAACTGTTGACACAAATTCCTATAGATGACGATATGACACCGCAAGACATAAACGCAAACTACATTGCTGACCTCTATGGCGAGACTTATCTCGCCGACGAAAGCGCCGCCCCGCGTCGGCGGTTGGCGCTGCGTGCGCTGTTCCCCGGTTTGATCGTCGTCGCCATCGCGTCGGCAGCGGCGACCTGGTTTTCGGAACATTATGCAATGCCGGTAATCCTCGCTGGGTTATTGATCGGGCTTGCGCTCAACTTTGTTTCCGCCGAGCAGAAGGTCCATCCTGGCCTCGATTTCTGCGGCACCAGCTGTCTGCGTTGGGGCATCGTGCTGCTCGGCACGCAAGTTACCGCGATGCAGATCGGAAGTCTGGGCGCGCTGGCCTTTATCGGGCTGATTTTTATCATGGCGCTGGTTGTCGGGTCTGGGTTGCTCGGCGCCCGACTGGCTGGGCAGAGCAATCTGACCGGCTGGCTGGCTGGCGGGGCGACCGCGATCTGCGGCGCATCGGCGGCACTCGCTATCTACGCGCTGATCGGACGCGAACGGCTTAACCAGTCGCAATTTACGCTGACACTGGTCGGCGTGTCGCTAGCCAGCGCGGTCGCAATGTCGTTCTATCCGATTATCGCCGACTATCTTGCGTTCAGCGACCAACAGGCTGGCTTTCTGATGGGCGCTGCGGTGCACGATGTCGCGCAGTCGCTGGGTGGCGGCTATAGTTTCTCGCAAGAGGCAGGCGAAGTCGCGACGATCGTCAAACTGTCGCGCGTCGCCTTGCTCGCTCCCGCAGTCGCGCTGATCGGCCTCGCGATCGGTAGCGCCGACGGGTCGAAGCGCAGCTTGCGGGCAAAGCTGAAACTGCCTTGGTTTATTCTGGCCTTTTTTGCTGCGGTGGCCTTGAATTCAATGGTGAGCGCGCCGGAATGGGTACGCGAATACGGGTTGATCGCGTCCAAGGCGATGCTGCTGTTTGCGGTAACCGCCACCGCCATGCGCTCACGCCTCGACCTGTTGTTGAGCCATGGCTGGCGGGCGTTGCTGCCGGTTATGCTCGCCACCTTCACCGCCTTCGTGCTCGCCTGCGGTTTTGCCTGGGGTTTCTTGTGAGCGACGTGCTTTACGACCTCGCGGTCATCGGTGGCGGCATCAACGGGTGCGGTATTGCACGCGACGCAGCGGGACGCGGTGCCAAAGTCATCTTGCTCGAACGCGGCGATCTGGCGCGTGGAACATCGTCGGCATCGACAAAGCTGATCCACGGCGGTCTGCGCTATCTGGAGCATTACGAGTTCAAACTGGTGCGCGAATCGTTGATGGAACGCGAGCGATTGTGGGCGATTGCGCCGCATATCATCTGGCCGATGCGCTTTGTCCTGCCGCATCAAAAGGGTTTGCGTCCACGCTGGCTGGTGCGGCTCGGATTGTTCCTTTACGACCACATCGGAGGACGCAAGCGGTTGCCCCCCACGCGCAGCGTCGATTTGACAACCGAACCGGCTGGCAAACCACTGCTTCCCGAACTTACCCGAGGCTTCGAATATTCGGATTGCTGGGTCGATGACGCGCGGTTGGTGGTGCTCAACGCGGTCGATGCGGCCGAGCATGGCGCAGATATTCGCACCAATTCTGAGGTAACGCAACTCGATCGACGGGATGGCGTCTGGCATATAGACATCGTGGGGCAAGCGCCGGTTAAAGCCCGGGCCATTGTTAATGCCGCTGGCCCGGCAGTACTCGACCTGCTCGCCCGCACTACCGGCCACAAGCGCGACGCGGATGAACGGATAAGACTGGTGCGCGGTTCGCATATCGTCGTCGCCAGCATGTTCGACACACCCCAGGCCTATTTCTGTCAGAACCCCGATGGCCGGATTTTCTT
>JANONL010000315.1:0-15167 GCA_031420815.1 Sphingomonadales bacterium
GCGCTGGCGGGTGAGGGTAATCCGGTGATCGCAATCGCTGGTAACCTGACCAAGGCAAGCAAACTGCGTAAATTGGCCGAGGGTTCGCCGCGCGCGATGGCACATATCTGCTATATGCCTGAGGAGGGCGACGCCGTCGCCGCGATCATGGCCAATGCCGCGACACAAGGGTTGAAGCTAGACCGGGCGCTGGCCGCGCGGATTTCGCGTTACACCGGGCAGGACCGTAAGCTTGGGGCCGCCGAAGTGGAGAAGCTGGCGCTGTATTACGATGCGTCGCCCGAACGTCCGGCGACTGTCGAGGTTGGCGCGTTCGAGGCGTTGTCCGCCGAAACTGGCGAGGAAAATGTCAGCGGGCTGATCAACGAGGTGATGGGTGGAGAGTTGCGCAAAGTCGGCATCGAACTCGCAGCAGCGCGCGATATGGGCGTCGATGCGATCCGCATCATCCGTGCGTTGCAAAGGCGGGTAAGCCTGCTCGCGTCGATGCGGGCGAAGGTAGAGAATGGGGCCAATCCAGGCGCGGTGGTGAAGGCAACGCGGTCGATATTCTTCAAGGAAGCCGATGCTTTTGTTCGCCAGCTTGGCCGCTGGCCATCGGCGCGGCTGGCGGGGCTGAACGGCCATCTGATTGAGGTCGAGGCCAGATTGATGTCGGTCAAAGAGGGCTTGGGCGGCGTGATTCTGGAGGAAGAACTGGTCCGCATTGCACGGGCTGCGGCCAGACGGGGCTAATTACTCATACTGCGCGGTAATCGGAATGCGCCCGCGGAATGTTCCGGAAACACTGCCGCGTACCACCAGCCTGCCACCGAACGAAAAACTGAGACGCCCCGTCGCGTCGAGTTGCGGCGCGCGCGCCAGATTGCTGCGTAGCCCCGAAATCTCGATCACCCCGCCGGTGGATGACGTCATCCGCACCACGTTCGGCATGTCGATCCGCACCGCGCGCCCCGGCTCGCCGCGCACTACCGCAGACCCGGCAAACGCCGATCCGCCCAAATCAATCAACCCGCCATCGACGCGTCTGCCACCATTGTCCGGGTCCATCTCGATCACACCGCCGCCCGCGCCCGATAACGCAGCCCGGCTGAAATCAAGCTGTGTAGTAATGTTTATGCTGACCGGAATTTCGCGGGTTTCCACCGCTGCTTGCGTAGCGTCTTTTGGCGCGCACAATCGGCACGCATCATCCCCCGCAGCCACTAGCAACGGCAAAAGCCCCAACGCCCCCAAAGCGCGCAGCATATGACCTGGTCCTGTCATATCGCGCAAACATTTACGGTGATGTGGTAAACAGACAATTAATCGGTAAGCTTGACCTCTTGCCACGCGAACCCCACATTGATGTCTAGGTCGCAACGTGACGAAAGGACATCCCGATGCAAAAAGTCGAAAAAACCGACGCGGAGTGGCGTGCCGAGCTTGACCCGGTACAGTATCATGTCCTGCGCAAGGCAGGAACCGAACGCGCTTTTGCCGGTGGTCTGACCGATGAAAAACGCGAAGGCGAGTTTCGTTGCGCAGGATGTGGTACCACCGTTTTCGTATCCGATACCAAATTCGACAGTGGTTCGGGCTGGCCCAGCTTTACCGCACCTGCCGACGGCGAAGTGGTCGCGGAACACAGCGATATTTCGCACGGCATGGTCCGCACCGAAGTGCGCTGCGCGGTCTGCGAAGGCCATTTGGGCCATGTGTTCCCCGACGGGCCTGGGCCGGAAGGCTTGCGTTACTGTATCAACAGCGCGGCGTTGAAATTCGATCCCGGCCATGAACCCAAGTGACTTTGGTCGAATGGCGCTTGTGACACCCGTGCATTATCATTAACACCGCGCGCAATGGCACGCGCACGCACAGCATCCGACGAACGCGGATCCCTCGGTACATGGATCGTCCGGTTTCTCAAAATCGGTATTATTTCAACGCTTTTGCTGTTGATGGTAGCCGGAATCTTTGTCGCGATTGCGCGCGGTGAAATCGACAGTTTTGAAGAACTCAAGGCTTCGCCCAACGGTCAGATGATCCGCGTGCGCGCCGCCGACGGCACCGTTATTCAGTCGCTCGGCCCCAGCTTTGGTCGCTGGTTAACCGTTGCGCAATTGCCCGATGAAATGAAGGACGCGATGATCGCGGTCGAGGACCGGCGCTTTTACATGCACCCCGGTGTTGACCCCATCGGCATAACGCGGTCCTTCTGGGTGCGGTTGCAGCGCGGTTATTGGGCGCAGGGCGGATCGACGATCACGCAGCAGCTGGCGCGCAATGTTTACCTGAACAACAACCGCGAATTTGGTCGCAAGATCCGTGAATGGATATTGGCGATGGCGATCGAGACCAAATTTTCCAAAGAGCAGATCCTCGAACTCTATCTCAACAAGGTCTATTTCGGCGGGGGCGCCTACGGCGTTGACGCGGCAAGCCGCAGATTCTTCGATCATGGTGCCGAAAGCCTCGATTTGGCCGAATCGGCGATTATCGCCGGATTGGTAAAGGCACCGTCGCGTTATTCGCCGACGGCAGACGCAAAGGCCGCCTTGGGGCGGGCGACTGTCGTCGTGGAAGTGATGCAGGATGCTGGCATGATTACCGCCGCTGAGGCCGCGACTGTGAAGCCCGCCACTGTGAAGCTGGCCGCCGAGCCGCCACAGGATAGCGTACGCTATTTCACCGATTGGGCGTTGCCACAACTCGATGGGCTGATCGACGAAACCGAAAAACCGATCGATGTATGGACCACGCTCGATCTGAAAATGCAGCGCGCCGCAACCGCAGCAATCGCCGCCAATGCCCCGCGCGGGGCGCAAGGTGCGCTGGTGTCTATCGACCGTGACGGCGCGGTAAAGGCAATGGTTGGCGGTACCGATTATGTCACCAGCAACTACAACCGCGCAGTCACCGCTGTGCGCCAGCCGGGTTCGGCTTGGAAATTGTTTGTCTATCTCACCGCGCTTGAGGCCGGTTTTCGGCCTGAGGACAAGGTTGAGGATAAGCCTGTGGAAATCGATGGATGGTCACCGAAAAACAGCGGCGGTAATTATGCCGGTGAGATCACGTTGCGGACCGCCTTTGCGTATTCCAAGAACACAGTGGCGGCGCAAATCGGGCAAGAGGTCGGCACCAGCAGCATCGCTAATATGGCGCGGCGCTTTGGCATTACCACACCGATTAACACGCTGCCGTCGATGGTTCTTGGCACGTCCGAAACACGGGTCATCGATATGACCCGCGCGTTCGCCGCCGTTGGCGCAAAAGGCCGCAGTGTGACGCCTTATGGCATCACCAAAGTCACGACGATCGAAGGTGATATTATCTACAAGGCGAAGCCGGGCAAATCAATCCAGCTGGTGGAAAGCTGGGTTGCAGGCAGCATGACCGACCTGATGCAGACCGCTGTTGCCACCGGAACGGGCCGCGCCGCCAATATCGGGCGTCCGGTTGCCGGCAAAACCGGCACCACGACCAGCAACAAAGACGGCTGGTTCCTGGGTTTTTCAAGCGGCCTGACCACCGGGGTCTGGATGGGGCGTGACGATGCGCGCGCTGTGGGCAATTTGCAGGGCGGGCAAGCGCCCGCACAAGCATGGGCGGCTTTTATGCGAATTGCAGTTGCCGGTCGTCCGGTTGAAAATTTCGACACCGAGGTTACCTTCCCCGAGCGGCTCGAAGACGAGGAGCCGGTGCTGGGTGAAAGCCAGCAGCCGGTGCTGGTCGATGAATTTGGTATGCCGATTGAGGGTGGACCGGTGGTCGATGACCCCGGCCTGCCGGGTGACCCGAACCCCGAACCACTCGATGACGCATTCATCGACAAGGCGCTCGGACGCGGCAGGGAAGAGGACGGGACCGAGCAGTTCGACCAACCCGAGCAGTAATTCCAGGCTCAGTTCAGAGCCTACACTATTAACTCCTCCAGCATTCGTCTCGATACGATTTTCAGGCCTGCGTCGGTGCGTTCGACTATGCCGCGTCGCACCAGATTGGCGAGCGAACGCGACGCCGTCTCGCGCGTAGTGTTGACGCTGATCGCCAACGCTGACAGTACGGGTGCCGGTCGTATCCAGCCGTCGTCATCGGCGCGTTGCAGCAGCGCGCGATAGAAGCGGCCGGTCGCGCTCAGCCCGATGCGGGCCGCCATCCGGTCCAGCACGATATCGAGTTGTCGCGCCATCATGTTGGCAATGCCTTGCGCAATGGCGGCATGCCCGCGGGCAAGATCAGCGATTACGTTGGTCTCGACGATCAAGGCATTCAGGCCGCCTTGCGCGGTTATGTCGGCGCGGTGCGATGCTGCTTCAGGATAAGCGCCGAATAACTCGCCAGGCCCATAGCCCGCCAGCTGGGCATATTGGCCATCGACGCTGAACAAGTCGGCCGAAGCAAGGCCGTCTATCACCAGATAGAGGTGGGACGATGGGTCACCGCGCAACGCAATCGGAGCTTTATTTGGGTACTGTCGTGGCGTCATCGCAGCCGCAATCAGTTCCGCTTCATGCTCGGGGCAACCAAAGCAAGCCGCAACCAACGCCATATGTTCCGCGTTTGCCACACCGCCTCCGCTCGTTACGTCCTGAAATAGCTGTATTCCTTTGCCGACGTCTTTGGCAAGCGCTTACAATTGGTGCCCCGTCCGGTCGCGCTTGGTAGCGAGATATTGCGCATTGTGCGGGTTGGCGGCTATTTTCAGCGGCAGGCGCTCGATAACCGACAGCCCCTCGTGCTGAAGCCCGGCAACCTTTTCGGGGTTGTTGGTGAGCAGTTTAAGTTCGCTCACACCCAACAATTCAAGCATCCGCGCCGCCACCGCAAAGCTGCGAGCATCGACTGCAAAACCCAGCCGGATATTCGCGTCGACGGTGTCGAAGCCCTGATCCTGCAACGCATAAGCCCGCAGTTTGTTGATCAGGCCGATACCCCTTCCTTCCTGCCGCAAATATAGCAATATTCCCCAATTAGCGTCGCTTATCTGCTCAAGCGCCTCATGCAATTGGGGTCCGCAATCGCATTTCAGACTGCCCAACACATCTCCGGTAAGGCATTCGCTGTGCAGGCGGACAATAGGTGGGCTTTGGTCGCGTTTGCCGATGACCAGAGCGACATGATCGCTCGCGTCGGCATCGCTGCGAAACGCGATGATCTCGGCATCGGCGTTGGCCACCACCGGCAGGTGGGCGCGCGCCGCAATTTGCAGCATCGCGCTATCTGTAAACGCCGCGACGTCGGCTACGCTAACGTCATGCAATTCACCAACGAACCGCTCATACACGAGAAACGCCGGAAGCAATCCGGATAGCCGGGCGAGCTCCATTGCTGCCATAGGCGCCTCGGCCTCCACAAGCTTTTGCGCCGCAAACGGCCCTTTCAGCGGGTAACGCAAATCAAGCGTCGGGTCGGCGATCGCCGACGCCAAGCGGACATCAAGCTCGATTGGCGCTGCTATCATTACAGGCAAGGCAACATCGGCGGCCGCAATCTGGTTCGCCAATTTAAGCGTTGCGGCTCTGCTGGACGATAACAGCAAGCCAGCCGCGCCGCCGACGTCAGTGGCGGTCTCAACTGCCGTCAAAACCAGTGACGCATCACGCCCGCACACCCGTATCGCCCACCCCCGGCGCAGCGCATCGATAGCCCGGGCGGCACGGCGTGGATCGCCTGGCGGGGACGTCGCTGCGTTCAAAAAGCGAATTCCGTGACGATCGGCGCATGGTCGGAAGGCTTGCCCCAACTCCGGCATTGTTTATCGACTTTATGCGACACGGTATTGGCAAGCAGATCGGGCGTTACCCACATATGGTCGAGCCTTCGGCCACGATCCGATGCCTCCCAATCCTGTGCGCGGTAACTCCACCAAGTGTAAAGCTTTTGCGAGGGGTCGATGTAATGCCGGGCTACATCGACCCAATTGGCTGCGCCCTTCATCTGCGCCAGCAAATCGATTTCTATCGCGGTATGGCTGACGACGTTGACCAGCTGCTTGTGACTCCAGACATCCTGTTCAAGCGGCGCGACGTTGAAATCACCGGTCAGTATTGTCGGGCTTTTAAGCGACCCGGACCATTCGATCATCCGCCCCAGAAAAGCGAGCTTTTGCCCGAACTTGGAATTAAGCTCGCTATCGGGAATTTCGCCGCCCGCCGGGATGTACACATTGTCCAGCCGGATGCCGGGCTTGCCCTCCAGCCCTAGCTCGGCGCCGATATGCCGGGCCTCACCATTGGCCTGCCAGTCTTCGACGCAGCGGTTGATCAGTGGAATCTTGCTGATGATGGCAACGCCGTGATGCATCGGCTGCCCGTTGATCATCATATGGCGATAGCCAAGCTGACGAAACAGACCTTCGGGAAACATCCCGTCGATGACCTTGGTTTCCTGAAGGCACAGCACGTCGGGGGCCTCATCGCGCAGATAGCGTTCGACGATGTCGAGGCGGGCGCGGACCGAGTTGATGTTCCATGAAGCGATGCGGAGAGTTTGAGCCATATCGCTTCGCCCTATAGCGCGCGGGCGGCATCGGCAAGCGGGTGCGACAAGGCATTTTTTAAATTTAGGAAGCGACCGGGTAAAGCAAAGCCCTCATCCCGGGGGCATTTGGGATGAGGGCTAAGCTTGCGTTCGTCACGCGGATATCAGTGGCCGACGTACCGTTGTGGGCAACAGGGGGAAAACCACACAAACTGCCAACCGCTGATGACCCGATTTATACACCGCTTTCCTGTCACTCAGATGAACAAGGTCGTTCAGGCAGGCGGTTGGTCGGCGTCCAGCATCGGTTCATCGCCTGGAGCAATTATTTTCGGCGAACTGGGCGCGGGTCTTTCCAGGTGAAGCTGGAATTAGGGACGCTCCCGTTGAATTTCACATTTCCGAGTCGGATACTCGTTCGGTTATTTTTCGAATCAAGCGCCACCCACCCGTTCAGCGTCAGCCCGCCAGGGGCGCCTGCCTGCTTGACGAACACCATAGTTATCAGCCCGAACTCGGGGCGCTTGGGGTCGCGAACCTCCACGCTGATCACGTCGTTAGTCGAAGTCGATACGATTTTGCCGAATCGGGCCAGATCCTGACCCGGATCGAGCAAGGCGGCGAGCGGGCTATTGCGGATCGGCCAGCGCTGCACCTGCTTCACCTCATAATCGATCATGGTAAGCGCGCGGCCATCGGCGACGATCAATAACGGGACGTTCTTTTGATACTCGAACCGGACGTGTCCCGGGCGTTTCAACAGCAGCTTGCCAGAAAGCGACTGGCCATTGCGGTCGGTCTGCGTGAAGTTGGCGGTCATCGTGCCGACCGCCTTCATATGCGTGACCACTTGCGCCATTTTGTCGCCTTGCGTCTGTGCCGACGTCGGGACGGTCATCATCAAGGCGACCGGTGCCGCCATCCATGCGAATGAACGAAACTTCATGTCACTACTTCCTTTAGTTTGGTCTTGCCGAGTAACGGTCGAGCGTTGAACGCCCTGTGAACGCCTAATCAGGGCGCCGGCGCTATACCGGATCGCCATTGCGGTCGCGCAGCACTTCGCGGCGACCGATATGGTTGGGGCTGCTGACAAATCCGTCTTCCTCCATCCGGTCGATGAGGCGTGCGGCACTGTTATAGCCGATGCGCAATTGTCGTTGAATCCAACTGGTCGATGCCTTCTGGCTTTCAAAAACAATCTGGCACGCCTTGCGGTATTGCGCTTCTTCGGGGTCGTCATCACCGCCCATGCCGCCGAAGTCGAAGCCGCCATCTTCGGGTTCTTCGGTCACTGCCTGAATATATTCGGGTTTACCCTGCCCGCGCCAATGGTCGGCGACACGGCGGACTTCATCGTCCGACACGAACGGCCCGTGGATACGCGTAAGAACTCTGCCGCCCGCCATATAGAGCATGTCGCCCTTGCCAAGCAGCTGTTCGGCACCCTGTTCGCCCAAGATCGTCCGGCTGTCGATTTTCGAGGTCACGTTAAAGGAAATGCGTGTCGGCAGATTGGCTTTGATTACGCCGGTGATCACATCGACCGACGGCCGCTGCGTTGCCATGATCAGGTGAATACCCGCCGCGCGCGCCTTTTGTGCCAGTCGCTGGATCAGGAACTCCACCTCTTTACCCGCCGTCATCATCAGGTCGGCAAGCTCGTCCACCACCACCACGATTTGTGGCATGATGTCGTATTCAAGGCTTTCTTCCTCATATTGCGGCTGCCCGGTCATCGGATCATAACCGATCTGCACCTTGCGCCCCAACGGCGCGCCCTTAGCCTTGGCGGCGCGAATTTTCTCATTGAAATTGGCGAGGTTACGAACCGACAGCGACGACATCATCCGGTAACGGTCCTCCATCTGCTCGACCGCCCATTTGAGCGCGCGAATGGCCTTCGCAGGCTCGGTAACGACTGGCGAAAGCAGATGCGGAATATCGTCATAAATGCTGAGCTCTAGCATTTTGGGGTCGATCATAATCATCCGGCACTGGTCGGGGGTCAACCGGTACAGCAGCGACAATATCATGCAGTTGAGCCCCACCGATTTGCCAGAGCCCGTGGTGCCCGCCACTAACAAATGCGGCATCGGCGCCAAGTCGGCGATGACCGGATCGCCCGAGATATTTTTGCCCAAGATAATCGGCAGCGCGCCCTTTTGTTCGGCAAATGCGCCCGAACCGACCATTTCCTGAAACACTACGGGTTCGCGGTGGGCATTGGGTAGCTCGATGCCCATAACAGTACGTCCGGGAATAACCGAAACGCGCGCAGACAGTGCGGACATGTTGCGCGCTATGTCCTCGGCGAGCTGAATTACCCGGCTCGATTTGATGCCTGCAGCCGGTTCGAGTTCGTACATCGTCACGACGGGACCGGGTCGGACCGCAACAATCTGGCCCTTTACATGAAAATCGTCGAGTACCGATTCGAGTAGCCGGGCATTGGCCTCCAATGCCGCCTTGTCGAGTTTAGGTACCGAAACCGTCGGTGGCGGGTCGAGCAGATCGAGTGACGGTAATATGTAGCTGCCAAAGAAATCTCCCTGCCGTGCGCCGGTCGAAAAAGCTGCCTTCTTGGGTGCCAGAGAGCGGTCTTCGATAACCGGGGGCTTGCGGTTGTCGGGCTCGACCGCCTTACGTGGCGGTTTATGCTCGATCACGGACCCAACGACGTAATCGTCGTTATAGCCTGTTAGCACCCCGTTCTTCTTGCCACCGATTTTCGGCAGCGATATTGCGGGAATACGGAACAGTGGTTCCTCCAGTTCCAACGAACGAATGGCAAGCGCTATCCCGCCGAAAATTGCAGCGAGAATAAGCAGTAGTCTAACAAAAGTATGCAGTCCGCCGTCGATTTGATCGACCAGCAGGTTAGCGCCGCTGTCCAGCAGCAACGCGAAAGTGCCGCCCCAACCGGCCGGCAAACCAATGTCGCTGCCATGCTGCCAATAGGCCATGCCGAAGCCAACGAGCAGCATTCCGGTGAGGCAATAGACGATCTGCCGTTTCCAGCGCGGTTGCGGCACATTGCGCCAGAGCCGCCGTGCGAACACCAGCATCAGCGGCAAAAGCAGAACGGCGGGCAGACCGAACAGGAACAACGCCGCGTCGGCCAAATACGCACCGCTTTGCCCCATCCAGTTATGCTGGACGCTTCCCGCTGCGGTGTTGAAGGCGGGATCAGCGGGCGAATAGCTCAGCACTGAGAGGCCGTAGAATATCCCGAACAACCCGAGTGCTGCAGCACCGATCAATGCGCCACTGCGCAACAGCGACAGGCGCATCATCTGACGCCAGCCTGTCATTGCTGCTTTGGTAGAAACTCGTGGGTTGCGCGAAGCCATTTTGATAGTGCCATAGTTGGTTAATACGGCCTTTTCGCTGGCAGCGGACTCGCCGTCAAGCGTTACGGGTAAAATCCTGCTTTGAACCGGCGCCGTCTATGCGCCATAAGCATCGTCATGACACAGCATGCAGATGTAATCATTATCGGCGGTGGTTTGATTGGCCTGACCCAAGCGCTGGCGCTCGCTGCCCACGGCATAACCAGCCATGTTATCGACCGAGCCGATCCGGCCAGTATGACGGCCGCCGGTTTTGACGGGCGGACATCGGCCATCTCCAGTTCGAGCATGAAGATGCTGACTGCCATCGGGCTTGGCGACGCGATGGCTGGCAAAGGTTGCGCGATCAAGCAGATATGGGTCAGCGACGGGCTAAAACCGGGCGCGCTCGATTTCGTCCCCGGTGCCGAAGACGGATTTTTGGGACAGATGTTCGAAAACCGGTTCTTGCGCCGCGCGCTATATGAAGCAGCGAAGACCAATGAGGCAATTACGCTGCATATGCCTGCGAATATAATAAGCAAAACGCGCGACGGTACGGGCGCGCATGTCGTGTTGGATGACGGTAGCATCTTCCAGGCCGCGCTAATGATTGTCGCGGAAGGTCGGCAAAGTGCAACGCGTGATGAAGCGAACATCAAGATCGCGCATTGGCAATACGGCCATAATGCGATGGTCGGTGCGGTTTTTCACGAAAAGCCGCATGATCAGACCGCCTATGAGATTTTCTATCCTTCGGGGCCGTTCGCAGTTCTGCCGATGCTCGACAGCGAAGATGGACGGCATCGTTCGGCGATTGTTTGGTCGGTGGATGAGGCTGATGCGTCGGGATACATGACGCTTTCACCGCGCGGGTTTGCAGCGGAGCTCGAAAAGGCGATGGGCGGCATACTGGGTGCGGTTGAAATCGCCGCACCGCTGTCGTCCTACAAGCTGGGCTTTCATCACGCGGCATCGATCACGGCCGAACGGCTGGTGCTCATCGGCGACAGTGCGCACGGCATCCACCCGATTGCCGGGCAAGGATTGAACCTTGGATTGCGCGATGTCGCTGCGTTGGCCGAAGTGCTGGTCGACGGCATGCGCCTTGGGCTGGACTTTGGCGATGCGCAGCTGCTCGATCGCTACAGCCGCTGGCGCAGCGTCGATACTTTGCTGGTGGCGATGGCAACCGACAGCCTCAACAGGCTATTTTCGGTTCCCGGCAAAGCCGCCTCTGCGGTCCGCCGGTTCGGTATGGGTCTGGTGCAGCGCACCCGCCCGGCCAAGGCCTTTTTCATGGCCGAGGCGCGAGGGGAAAGCGGGGCGCTGCCCAAATTATTGCAGGGTGACAGGATTTAGCGTCAACCCTGCCGCTACCGAAATGGTCTTTAGCTTTCGGTAACGGGAACCAAACGAATTTCCACACGCCGGTTAGCTGCGCGTCCGGATTCGTCGACGTTGCTCGCCTTGGGTTGGCTCTCGCCATAGCCCCTGGTCGCCAGTCGCGCCGACTGCACGCCGCGTGACGTCAGATATCCGGCGACAGACGCAGCGCGGCGTTCCGAAAGCGATTGGTTATAGGCGTCCGAACCCGTCGAATCGGTATGACCCATGACATCGACAAAAGTTTTTTCATACTGCGTCAGCGTGCTTGCCACCTTGTCGAGCGTCGATTGAAACGCAGGCTGAACAGTCGAACTATCAACCCCGAATGTGATGCCGGATGGCATATCGAGCACCAGATTGTCGCCATCCCGGATAACATTGACTCCGGTTCCAGCCGTTTGCTGACGCAGTTTCTTTTCCTGCTCGTCCATATAGTAGCCAACGCCAGCACCCGCGACTGCACCGATGCCGGCACCCAATATCTTCTCGGTCCGGTCACGCTTGCCACCAATCAGGTCGCCGAGCAGATAGCCGCCGAGCGCGCCGCCAAGGCCGCCAATAGCCGCCTTGGAAATAGTCCGGTTACCGGTTTCGGGATCGGTTACGCAGGCCGAAAGCGGCAGCAAAGAGGCGAGTATCGTCAGCGATATCATTTGGTTCTTTTTCATGTGTTCATCCTTCTAAAAGCACATATCAGCCTAACCATAACGTTTCTGAACGCCGGATGATCCATACAAGAGTTTACATATCCTGATTTACTTCGGTTTTTCAGGGGTCGCCAGCGCGGATTTTCAAAGCCATTGTTGCCAAACCCCCGCCAATCAAGATATGGCACCGGTCTCCCGATGGAACCGCTTCATCCCTTCCCCTGGTTCGATGCCGCAACAATATTGGCGTTGATCGCGCTTAACGGCGTGTTTGCGATGTCCGAACTCGCCATCGTTTCGGCGCGTACTGCGAAACTGAAAGCGATGGCCGAAGACGGCAGCAGCGGCGCGCTGGCAGCGTTGCGGTTGGCTCGGGATCCGGGGCGATTTCTTTCAACCGTACAAATCGGCATTACCCTGATCGGAATTATCGCCGGTGCCTATTCGGGATCGACGCTGGGCGGCCCGGTTGGCGAGCGTCTGGCCGCGCTCGGGATGCGCAGCGATTGGGCGACGACCACCGGCTTTGGCATTGTTATCGGCATTACCACCTATTTATCGCTGGTTATCGGCGAATTGGTGCCCAAACAGTTCGCATTGATCGCCCCCGAACGCCTTGCGATCGTCATGGCGCGGCCAATGGAAATGCTGGCCCGCATCACCGCACCTATAGTCTGGCTGCTCGACCGGTCGAGCGCCGTAATTTTCCGCATGCTCGGCCTGCACCGCGACAGCCGCGACGCGCTAACCACCGAAGAGCTGCGCATGGTGTTTGCCGAGGCAACGCATGCCGGGATTATCGAAGAGCATGAGCATAAGGTTATCGCAGGCGTCGTGCGTCTGGCCGACCGTCCGGTGCGTGAGGTTATGACGCCGCGCACCGACGTCGACCGGATCGCCGCCGACGCCTCTGCCGATGCGGTGCGCGATGCGCTGATCAATTCGCTGCACACGCGGCTGCCGGTCACTGGTGAGGATATCGACGACATTATCGGTGTGGTGCAAGCACGCGATATTGTCGCCGCGCAGATGCAGGGTCTGCCGCTCGACTTGCGCGCGTTGATGCGCCGCGCCGAGATCGTGCCCGACCAGCTCGACGCGATGGATGCGCTGGAAATCCTGCGTTCGTCGGAGGTCCCGATGCTGTTGGTGCATGATGAATACGGGCATTTCGAGGGGCTGGTGACACCCAATGATTTGCTGGCCGCGATTGCAGGCGAATTTGCTTCGGATCAGGCGCAGGGCAGCGCCCCCAATATCATTACGCTCGATGATGGTTCGATGCTGGTATCGGGTGCGATGTCGGCCGACGCGATGGCCGAAGCGCTCGATATCGATCTGCCCGACGGCCGCGATTACGCGACGGCAGCGGGCCATGTCCTGCATGTCCTGCGTCGCCTGCCCGAGGAGGGCGAATCATTCACCGATCAGGGTTGGCATTTTGAGGTGGTCGATATGGACGGACGCAAGATCGACAAATTGCGCGTCCATCTTGTCAAAAAACGCAAACGCAATGACGCTGTTGAACACTTGTGATTGCGCGCAGGGTTAGTTAGGGCAACGCATACCAGCGAGTAACAGGAAATAAGATGGCCGATTTCTTCCTTCCAAAAAACAGCAAAGTCCAAAAGGGCAAGGCGCATGCTGCCCCAACCGGTGGCACGACAAAAAAATTCAAGGTCTATCGCTACGACCCTGACTCAGGCGAAAACCCGCGTTACGATACGTTCGAGGTCGATACCGAAAATTGCGGGCCGATGGTCCTGGACGCGCTGATCAAGATGAAGTCCGAGCAGGATTCATCGCTCACGTTCCGCCGGTCTTGCCGCGAAGGGATTTGCGGGTCATGCTCGATGAATATCGATGGCAAAAATGGCCTCGCCTGCACCACGGCGATCGAGGATTGCAAATCCGAGGTTACCATCACGCCGCTTCCGCATATGGAAGTGATCAAGGATCTGGTTCCCGACTTCACGCATTTTTATGCGCAATATGCGTCGATCAAACCGTGGCTGCAAACCGTGACCCCCGAGCCATCGGGCAAGGAACGACTGCAATCGCCAAAAGAGCGTGCCAAGCTCGATGGTCTGTATGAGTGCATATTGTGCGCCTGTTGTTCGACCAGCTGCCCGTCTTACTGGTGGAACAGCGACAAGTTTCTGGGGCCTGCCATCTTGCTGCAAGCTTACCGCTGGCTTGCCGACAGCCGCGACGAGATGACCGGGGAGCGACTAGACGAACTCGAAGACCCGTTCCGGCTCTATCGCTGCCACACGATCATGAACTGTTCGAACGCCTGTCCCAAGGGACTGAACCCGGCAAAGGCAATTGCCGAAACCAAAAAGATGATCGCCGAGCGGCATATTTAAGGTCGGGTCGGACATTGGAAACACCTGCGTTCGACAACAGCGCCGATCCGGATAATCCCGGCTGGCTGAAATGGGACATGACCGATCCCAGCCGCTATAACGGCACCGTTATCGGCAAGATACTGGTGCGCAGCGACGGCGAGGGTAAGGCCCGTTTGCGGATGTTTCCCGGACACATGCACAGCAATCTGAGCGGTGTGGTGCACGGCGGGACGACATTGGGTTTCATCGATGTCGCGATGTTCGGTGCATCGCGCATGTTCGGGCTGATCGAGGCGGGGACGGCAGTTACGCTCGACCTGTCGGTGCAGTTTATCGGCGCTGGCGTGATCGGCGAACCGCTCGATGCCGAGGTCGAGCTGCTGAAAGAAACCGGGCGTTTGCTGTTCATGCGCGGGCTGATCGTGCAAGGCGACAACCGGATTGCTGCTTTTTCCGGCACGATCCGCAAACCCACGCGGAAATGACCAGCCATCCGGTCACCGAGGCTTATGCTGCTTTGGTTTCGGCAGGCGAGTTGAGGGCCGACGCCGATCAGGCAGCGGCAGCGCTGGCGCTGGGCAAGGTGCAGGCCGAACTCGAAGCTGTGCCACCGCGCGGCAGCACATTGTGGCGCTTTCTCGGAAAAAAACCCGATCCGGCGCGCGGGCTCTATTTGTGGGGCGGCGTCGGGCGCGGCAAATCAATGCTGATGGACCTGTTTTTCGAGTCTGTTCACATTCACCGTAAACGCCGCGCGCATTTCCACGAGTTTATGCTCGACATCCATGCGCGGCTGAAGGTCGAGCGCGAGAAGGAAAAAGGCGACCCGATCCCACCGGTGGTGGCCGCGCTGGCCGACGAAGCGCGGCTGCTGTGTTTTGACGAGATGGTGGTGGGCAATATGGCCGATGCCGCGATCATGTCGCGGCTATTTACCGGATTGATCGCAGCCGGTGTAACGGTGGTCACCACATCGAACCGCCATC
>JANONL010000316.1:0-1537 GCA_031420815.1 Sphingomonadales bacterium
AGAAGGCGCGCCTGGTATATGCGGTAAAGATGCTGGCCTTTGCCGTTGGCATAAGCTTCGTTATCGTTGGCATCGAGCTCGGCAGGCGTTTTGCCCGCATTCTTCCATTTGTCGATCAGCCCCGCCAGTTGTTTGGCCGGAAAGCGTTTGTCGTCGATATCCTCCGACTGGATAAGCTGTTTCAGCAGCCGCAACTGGTCATCCATATCGATGATCGTGAAGTTGCTTTGCAGCCCCATGACTTCGGCATGGCGGCGCAGCATTTTTGCGCCGATGCTATGGAACGTGCCGAGCCACGGCATGCCCTCGACAGCTTCGCCGACCATACCGCCGATCCGCTCGCGCATCTCGCGCGCAGCCTTGTTGGTGAAGGTGACCGCGAGGATTTCCGAAGGCCATGCGAGCCGCGTGTAAAGGATCTGCGCCATCCGCGCGGTCAGCGCCGCCGTCTTGCCGGTGCCAGCGCCTGCAAGCAGCAACACCGGGCCTTCTGTCGTCAGCACAGCCTCGCGCTGCGGCGGGTTCAGGCCGCGCAGCCACGGCGGTTCCGTTTGAGGCGGTTGGTTTTGGATTTCACTATCAGTCACGCGTGAACAGTTAGGGAACGGTGCGGCGAACCGCAAGCTGCGTTCGTTGAATTGCGGGAACTATCGCGTGTCCGGCGCATTATCTTCCCACATAAAAAGTGGAGAAAGATCATGCGTAGCATTTTACTCTTGGGCGCCGTCGCCGTCGGGTTGATTATCACCGACCCAGCAATTTGTGCCCAAGCCGCCCCACCACCGCCCGACGGGTCGCAAACGATGCCGGGTGAAACGGAGGATCCGGCCAATCCTAACCCGATGCCGGATCCTTCAAATCCAACGCCGCCGGTAACCGAGCCGTTGCCGCCGGAAATGCCGATGCCAGCTGGCGAGGCGCA
Source organism: Sphingomonadales bacterium (assembly GCA_031420815.1). GTDB lineage: Bacteria > Pseudomonadota > Alphaproteobacteria > Sphingomonadales > Sphingomonadaceae > Sphingorhabdus_B. The sequence continues at coordinate 923 of JANONL010000316.1, forward strand.
GCAGATGCCGCCTGCGCCTGAAGTGATCGACAGGTCGTTACCGCCGGGGCCGCCAGCAACCGCGCCATCGGCAGGTGCCGACGCCGCGGTTAGCGGCTCGACGACGACCGCGATGATGACGCCGCAACCGGCGACTAAGGCTTACCCGCCGTGCAGCAAAACGGTGCAGGATAATTGCCGCAACCCCGGTGAGGGACCGAAGTCGACAAAGAAGCGCTAAGTGCTGCGGCGGGTGAATAGCCGTCCGTCGATTGCAATCAAACCACATGCGATCAGCGCTGCGCCTGCTAGCTCCTTGGATTCGACGGTCTCGCCGAGTGTAGCGACGCCAAGCAATATGGCAATTACCGGCATGATGAACGCGACCAGCATCGCGTTGGACGCACCCGCGCGGTCTATCAGGCGGAAATAGAAGAAATAGGCGATCGCAGTCGACGGGATCGCGAGACCCACCGCGCCTGCCCAGGCATCCCAGCCGGGTGCCGGTAAAGTCCATGGCCGGTCGATGATTATTGCTATCGGCAGCATCAGTATGGCGGCGGTGATGACCTGTCCGGTTGCCACTACCAACGGCGACATTGTCGATTGCGACAACGTGCGACCATAGATGGCAGC
>JANONL010000317.1:0-4745 GCA_031420815.1 Sphingomonadales bacterium
CCGCTCCCGGCCAGCACGAATTTCATCGGACCGGTGAAATGATCCTGCATTTTCCACACACTCGCGGCGGGCGCGATGTGGTCTTCGCGACCGGCCTGAATGTAACAGGGGGTTTTGACCGCTGTCAGGTCAATCGGCGTATCCAGCGCAGATATAGCTCCTGGCTGCACCAGCTTGTTGTCGCGGTATAGATCGCACAGATATTCGTAATGCCAACGCGCGGGCAGGTTGGTGACATCGCCGTTCCAGTGCAGCAGGTCGAACGCCGGATATTCTTCGCCGAGCAGATAGTTTTTGACGACGGTGGACCAGATCAAATCCTTGCCGCGCAGAAGATTGAAACTGAGCGCAAGAAACCGACCGTCGAGATAGCCCTGAGGTTCGGCCAGTGCCTCGACCATTTTCAACTGATTATCGTCGATGAAGTTAAGCAGTTCGCCGCTTTGTGTGAAATCCACTTGCGCTGTGAAGAAGGTCGCGCTTTTGACCTTGCCGGCTTCACCGTTCGCGGCGAGGATAGCGAGCGTGGCCGCAAGGGTGGTTCCTGCCACGCAATATCCGATTGTGTGGACACCGTCGACCTTCAGCGCCTTGCAGACGGTGTCGATCGCCTCGATTTGCGCCGCTATGTAATCGTCCCACACAACATCCTTCATGCTGCTGTCGGCCGATTTCCACGACACGACGAACACCGTGATGCCTTGATCGACGCAATATTTGATGAAGCTTTTTTCCGCCGTCAGGTCGAGGATATAGAAACGGTTGATCCACGGCGGGAAGATAATCAGCGGGGTTTCCATCACTTTGTCGGTCGACGGGTTATATTGCAGCAACTGGTAAAGCGGAGTTTGGTGGACGACCTTGCCGGGTGTCGCGGCGATGTTCTCGCCCAGCCTGAAAGCGTCGGGGTCGGTATGGGTCAACTGCCCGCGTTGCATGTCGTGCATCAGATGTTGCATGCCCGCCATCAGGCTCGCGCCTTTGGTCTCCACAGCTTTTTCCAACGCGACCGGATTGGTGAAGGGCGAATTCGCCGGGCTCATCGCCTCGACCACAGTGCGGATGGCAAAGCCGATTTTTGCTCGCTCGGCTTCGGGAATACTATCCAGCTGTTCCGCCGCGCCGAGCATATAGTCGGACATCACCTGATAACCTTGGCGCACGAGATCAAACACAGGGTGCTCCCACTGGACCGCGGAAAAACGCCGGTCCTTGGGGTCGATTTTGTCGCGGCCCGCCTTGGCGAGGGGGGCCAGCACCTGTCCCCACGCGTCGAGCGCCTTTTGATAGGCGGTCAACGGATCGGACGCGACTTGCCCCGTTCCATCAATCATTCTCGTGAATGTTTCGGGGTCCATGAACGGCGGGAGCTTGGGTGAATCGGCCATAGCTTTGCATAACTCAAATGGACTGATTGTCGAAGCATCGATTTATGTTGCAGCGCAGCATGGACATTGTGCAAAAAAGCGCGCAAAGGGCGGCGCATAATGACATTTGAAAATTTACCGCCGCTTCTCGATGAAGCGCTCACCGCCCGTGGCTACACCGCGCTCACCCCTGTGCAATCCGCCGTAATGGCCGCCGAAGCCGAAGGCCGCGACCTCGTGGTGTCGGCCCAGACCGGCTCTGGCAAGACCGTTGCTTTCGGTTTGGCGATGGCACCGCAGATACTCGATGGCGGGATGGTAAGTCTGGCGCGGTCGCCCGCTGCATTAATTATTGCCCCGACTCGCGAATTGGCGTTGCAGGTCAGCCGTGAGTTGATGTGGCTTTACGGCAAGGCGGGCGTGCGGATTGCAACCTGTGTTGGCGGTATGGACGCGTCGAAAGAACGCCGTGCTTTGGGTCAGGGCGCGCAGATTGTCGTTGGCACACCCGGGCGGTTGCGCGACCACCTCGAACGCGGCGCGTTGGACCTGTCGGCGTTGAAGGTCGCGATTCTCGATGAGGCTGACGAGATGCTCGACATGGGCTTCCGCGAGGAACTGGAGGGCATTCTCAACGCAACACCCGACGAACGCCGCACATTATTATTTTCTGCGACGATGCCCAAATCGATTGTATCGCTGGCCAAGCGCTATCAGCACGATGCGCTTCGTATCTCTACCGTTGGCGAAGATCGCGGACACGGCGATATCAGCTATCAGGTTGTCACGGTCGCCCCGCCAGACATCGAGAATGCCGTCGTCAATCTGCTCCGCCTGCACGAAGCCGAAACCGCGATGCTGTTCTGCGCGACCCGCGACAATGTCCGCCATCTCCACGCCAGTCTGACCGAGCGCGGCTTCAACGTCGTCGCCTTGTCTGGCGAGCACAGCCAGAGCGAGCGTAATCAGGCGTTACAGGCGCTGCGTGATCGCCGTGCCCGCGTGTGCGTTGCGACTGACGTTGCTGCGCGGGGGATCGATCTGCCGACATTGTCGCTGGTCGTCCATGTCGAATTGCCGCGCGATGCCGAAGGGCTGCAACACCGTTCAGGCCGTACCGGTCGTGCAGGTAAAAAGGGGACGGCGGTTCTGATCGTTCCCTATCAACGCCGCAAGCGCGTCGAATCGATGCTGCGCGGGGCGAAGATTGAAGCTGATTGGATCAAGGTTCCGACCGCCGCTGACATTCGTGCCAAGGACCATGACCGCCTGCTCGAAACCTTGCTGGCACCGGTCGAGGTCGATGAGGAAGACCGCAATCTGGGCGCAAAGCTGCTGGAAACGATGTCGGCGGAAGACATTGCCGCCGCCTTGGTTCGTGTCCACCGCGCGAAAATGCCGCAAGCTGAAGACATGCTCGACGACGGTAGCCGTAGCAATGAGCGTGCAAAGGAAACCCACCGCGAAGGCTTTGACGACTCGGTCTGGTTCAAGATGAACGTTGGCAGGCGGAACAACGCCGACCCGAAATGGATATTGCCCTTGCTCTGCCGCCGTGGCGGGGTGACCAAGAACGATATCGGCGCGATCCGGATCACCGCCGATGAAACGCATGTCGGCATCGCTGCCGCAGCTGCTGGCAAATTTGCCAAGGCAATCGCGCAGCCGGGTCATGACGAAGACAATGACGTCGAAATCATCCAGGCAAATGGTCCGCCACGCGAAGCTGCGCGCGACAACAAGCGCCGAGGGCAAGAAGGCGGCCGCGATGGCGGACGTCCGCAACGCGCGCAGCTTGGCGTAAGCTCAGGCGGCCCACGCGGCGAAAATCCTCGAGGCGGTGGGCCACGAGGCGGCCCCCCAAGACGCGATGGTGCACGGCCATTCCGCAACGACAGCGGCCCGCCCTCGAAACATGGTGTGAAACACAAGGCAAAGGGGAACCGGCCGCGTTGAGCGCCTCGCGGAATTTAGCGGTTTGAATTTCTGGTTTTGTTGAAGCAAGCGGTTTTGTTTGGACTCGCATTAGCATTTGCTGAAACACTTCGCGAACCAGCAAACACGGGCATGTTTACCGCGTGGCAGCAAGGATCACGGCGACGGTTTCATCGGGCATATCCCATGCGGGAAAATGTCCGCTGGACTCAAACCAATGCAATTCTGCGGACGGAAAAGCAGCTTTGGCCCGGACTGCCTGCCGGGGCAAACAAAGCCGATCCTGCCTGCCCCACCCGATCACAACGCGACCGGTGGAACTGGCAGCGGGCCCGGTCTGCTCGAGACCGCTGGAAAGATCGCGAACCAGCGCATCGAAGGTCGGCGTGTTGCTGAGGCCAGTCAACTCGGTGGCGACAACGTCTGGATCGAGTGCCCAAGGTCTGACCGACAACTGCGCGAGCAATGCCGTGCGCGTCGCTGCGTGTCGGCTCAGCATTGGCAAAGCGGGCCGGATCATTCTCAGCAACCGTCCCGAAAGGCCGATTGTCGTTTTAAAGAATGTTCGTTCCCAGCCGCGCCAGAAACCGCCGGGATCGAGTGCCACGACGTTGCCGACGCAGCCGCGCCGCGCTAGTTCTAGCACTATCCGCGCGCCCATCGAACTGCCAACGACGTCGATACCTGTCAGCCCGTTATCGGTAATATAGCGTTCAACGCTGCGCACTAAGCCATCGAACGTTCCGCTATCTGCTTCGGTCTGCGTAGCACCATGTCCGGGAAGATCGACCGCGATTATTGTTCGATCATCGCTAAGCGCCTCCGATATGGTGCTCCACGATTGCCAACTCCCGCCAAGACCGTGAATGAGCAGCAGCTTTCGTCCAGAACCGCGTTGTATTTGATGCATATTAATTTTCCTCAGCTGTCTGTAATCATTCAACTACGTTTATCCACTTATGGGGCCATCGAAATCTGTTTCGCGCGTTATTCATTTTGGAAATGTCGCGTTAAGCGGGCGCTGACAGCTTTTTCTGGAAAACAGCAGCGACTTCGCCCATGAAGGCGGCTCCAATACTCCAAGCCCGGAACGGGAGCCAATGTCCGAAGAATTCTACCGCATGAAGCGTCTGCCGCCTTACGTCATCGCCGAAGTCAATGCGATGCGTGCAGCCGCACGTGCGGAGGGTGAGGATATTATCGACCTCGGCATGGGCAACCCTGATTTGCCGCCGCCACAGCATGTGATCGATAAACTGTGCGAAGTTGCGCAAAAACCCGATGCACATGGCTATTCGGCGTCAAAGGGCATTCCGGGGCTGCGCAAGGCGCAGGCCAATTATTATGCCCGCCGCTTTGGTGTCGATGTCGATCCCGAAACCGAGGTCGTTGTCACCATGGGTTCTAAAGAGGGATTGGCCAGCCTTGCCACCGCCATCACCG
>JANONL010000318.1:0-10298 GCA_031420815.1 Sphingomonadales bacterium
CAGCTTCGACACCGTTGTCACCACCTTTACCCTATGCTCGGTACAAGACCCCGTTGCCGCTCTCGCCGAAGCCCGCCGTGTGCTGCGGCCGGGCGGCAGGCTGTTGTTTGTCGAGCATGGTCAAGCGCCGGATGACGGACCGGCCCGCTGGCAGGGGCGGATCGAGCCGATCTGGAAACATATTGCCGGTGGTTGCCATTTGACCCGGCCGGTAACACAGGCCATATCCGCCGCAGGGTTTGCGACGACTGCGGTGCAAGGCCATTATATGAGGAGAACGCCGCGATGGCTGGGTTGGGTCGAATGGGGCGAGGCGCGTTTACAATACTGAGCGCGGCGGTGCTTGCCATGCTACCAAACGCGGCTGGTGCAATAGAGCGCAAGTTATTGGTGGCTAGTTTTGAAAACATTGTTGTCATCGGTGATATTGCTGTTTCCGTCCAAACCGGAAAATCGCCCTCGGCAAAGGCCAGCGGTGACAAACGGGTTTTAGATTCTCTTAAGCTGGAACGGGTGGGCACCACGCTGCGCATCAGGTTGCAAGATATCATCAACAACGACAAAGGCACGCCGATCACACAGCCGCTTCGCGTTACGCTGACGACACAGCAAATTCGCGATATGACCTTGAGCGGGAACGGACAACTTACTGTCAGCGAAATCAGGCAGTCCGATGCTTCGCGCTTGCTGATCGCCGGTGGCGGTAAAGTCATCATTGGTCGTGTATTAGCCGATCAGTTTTCTGCCAACATCAATGGCAACGGCCAAGTCGACATCGGCGGAGGGATTGTGCGCGATAGCCGTGTGACCATAATCGGCGCGGGCGAATATCAGGCGGCAAAACTTCAGGCGCGCAAGTTACGGCTTGAACATAACGGCAATGCCAAATCTGTTGCGACGGTGAGCGAGGGAACCGAAATATACAATCGCGGCTCGGGCAACATCACAATCGGTGGCGCAGGAACGTGTTTCATCAAACTTGCAGGCAACGCGGCAATCAATTGTGCCAAGATTGATGGCGGCAAAAGCAAATGACAAATACACGGAATAGCATTTCGATATTTGCGGCGTTATTGGCGTTATCGACGCTTACGGTGGCGTGCTCGCTTCCGGCTAGCAGCGGTACCCAGGCAGGCGTTTGCACGGCGGGGGAAGCCCGCGGAAAATCCGAAGCCGGTCTTGACCAGGTGACATTGTGCATATCCAGCGGCACCAAGAACCGGACTTTCACCGTGGAGATTGCGGGCAGCTCGATGGAGCAAGCCAAGGGCCTGATGTTCCGTACAGAGATGGCCGATGACAAGGGAATGGTGTTCCCGTTTCGCGAACCCCGTGTCGCAAGCTTCTGGATGAAAAACACCGTCATCCCCCTCGATATCATCTTCGTCCGCGCCAACGGCACAATCGAAAGCATCGCGGAGAATACGGTCCCCTATTCCACCGTCCCGGTAGAGGCGGGTGAGCCGGTTACCGCTGTTCTCGAACTGCGCGGCGGGCTGACATCTGAGTTGGGGATCGGCGCTGGTGATACCGTTCGCTGGGCATCCAAATAATTTAACATTGCACCGCGAAGCGCTTCGCCCTAATCGCTTGCCGCATGGGAATCCTCTCTAAAATCTTTACATGGTGGGACGGCGCGACCATCGGCACCGCACTTTATAGCTGGCGCAAAGGCAAAGCGTTTGGCGAAGACGACGCAGGCAACCGCTATTTTCAGTCCGCCGACGGCAAGCGCCGCTGGGTTATGTACAACGGCGCAAACGACGCCAGTCGCGTTTCACCAGACTGGCACGGCTGGTTGCACCACACGCATGACGGGCAGCCCGAAAGCTATTTGCCAGCCATGCGCGGTTTTGAGGCGGAGGCACTCCCCAACTTGACTGGAACCGATGCGGCTTATCGCCCTGCCGGTGCGCTTGAAAAAGGCGGACGCCGTGCACGTGCCACCGGCGACTACGAGGCTTGGAGCCCCGACGCACCATGACTTTGCGCCGCTATATGCTGCTGGTGCCGTTGCTCACGATTTTGGCTTCATGCGGCGGTACCGACGAGGACAAGCTGGCACCCGAAAAATCGGGCAAGGCACAGCCAAGCAACGATCCGGTCGTTGTCGCTGAAGGGCAGTCGCTCGGCACTCCGATGGCTGAACGTGTTGCCGTCCTCGGCCTCCTGAATAAACGCAACGGCCAGACCCGCGACATCGAGCTGAAACCGGGCGAAGCGATTCGTTATGGCAAGGTTGTCGTCCGCTTGCGCGCATGCGAGAAAACCGCGCCGTGGGAAACCTATCCCGATCACGGTGCATTTGTGCAGTTAATCGTCCGCGAGCGCCCGCCCGGCACCAACGATGCCGAAGCCTGGCGGCAGGTGTTCTCGGGCTGGCTGTTCAGGGATAATCCGGCGGCGAATGTGGTCGAACACCCGATTTACGACGTCTGGGTCAAGGCCTGCAAAATGAGCTTCCCCGGTGAGGAAGAGGCACTTGAGGAGAAATCCTCCGATGGCGCGCCTGCACCTACCAACAAAAAGCCGTCAAGCGCACCCCAGTCACCGCCGCCGGCCGAACCCGCCGATGACAATGCGCCCGAAGAAGCTACAACCGACGCCTGAAGTTCACGGCCAAGCGCGGCCTCAAGCAGCAACAGATATTCCTGCTGGCTGATTTCAACCGCACCTAAACTTGCAAGATGGTCGGTTATAAACTGGCAGTCTAGCAACGTGAACCCACCCAGCTTCAACCGCGCCACCAGCCATGCCAGTGCGACCTTTGACGCGTCGGTAGCCCGAGAGAACATGCTTTCGCCAAAAAAAGCGCCGCCCAGCTTCAGCCCGTAAAGCCCGCCCACCAGATCATTGCCTGACCAACATTCGATGCTGTGCGCATGGCCCAGTGTGTGAAGAAGACAAAATGCGTCTTCAATGTCAGGGTTGATCCACGTCTCGCGCCGGTCATCGCGTTCCTCGGCACAGGTCGCGATCACTTGTGCAAACGCGGTGTCCGCTGTCACCCGGAACCGCTGCTGCCGGATGGTCTTGGCCAGCGAGTTCGACAGTTTGAAACCGGCCAACGGCAAAATCGCGCGGCGCTCTGGTTCGATCCAGAACGTGTCGAGATCATCGCGCGCGTCGGACATCGGGAAAATACCGCTGGCATATGCGCGCATCAGCAAATCCAGATCGATAGGCAACCCGCTGTCCTTTCGCCATTTATCATGCAACTATCACGAATTGCGCCGGCCCGCGCAATCGATTATACGACAATCTTCACCCCGGCAGTGCCGAGTCCCGACTGCGGGGCCTGCTCCGCCGGGGTTATTCTTTCCCACCGCGCTTCAGCGCCCAGCAGGTACCGATAAATATGACCCGCCGCCGCAAAATCTACGAAGGCAAGGCCAAGATCCTTTACGAAGGCCCAGAACCTGGCACGCTGATCCAGTATTTCAAGGATGATGCGACCGCGTTCAATGCCCAGAAAAAGGGAACGATTGCCGGCAAAGGCGTCATCAACAACCGCGTGTCCGAACATGTATTCACCCGGCTGTCGCATATCGGCATCCCGACCCATTTCATCCGCCGCCTGAACATGCGCGAGCAGTTGATCCGTCAGGTCGAAATCGTCCCGATCGAGGTAATTGTCCGCAATGTTGCTGCCGGTACATTGTCGAAACGTCTGGGCATCGAGGAAGGCACGCCGCTGCCGCACACCTTGCTCGAATATTGCTACAAAGATGATGCGCTCGGCGATCCGCTGGTCGCAGAGGAGCATATCGCCTGTTTTGGTTGGGCGACGCAGGAGGAAATGCAGGACATTTCATCAATGGCGATCCGCATCAACGATTTCATGTGCGGTATGTTTGCCGCCATCGGCATCAGACTGGTGGATTTCAAACTGGAGTTCGGTCGCCTGTTCGATGGTGATTTTTCGCGGATCATTTTGGCCGACGAAATCAGCCCCGACGGTTGCCGCCTGTGGGACATCGAAACCGGTGAAAAGCTCGACAAGGACCGATTCCGCCGCGACTTGGGCGGTGAAGCCGAAGCTTATCAGGAAGTCGCGCGGCGCTTGGGCCTGATGCCCGAAGAAAGCGAGGGCGCAGTACTCGATCTTGTTAGCCACCGCCTACGCAAGGGCAAATAATCGACAGGCGACGTTTAATTGCTGTTTTGCTACACCACAATTGCGGCATAAGCGGATTTATGTCGAGACGTCTATTTTCGCGGCTTTCCGCAGCCGTGCTGCTTGTTTCACCCGGCTCACTTGCCGCAGCACCCGACAAGGCATCAACGGGAGCCGAACGCACGGCGCCGTGGAACGCTGAAACGTCCAACCTCGAACCGGACCGCAGCATCATTTACGGCCGTCTGGCGAACGGCCTGCGCTACGCAATTCGACCCAATGACCGCCCGCAAAATCAGGTGCTGGTGCGGATGGCATTCGATTTTGGTTCGGCAGCAGAGACCGATGACGAGCAAGGCCTCGCCCATTTTATCGAGCACATGGCGTTTAACGGCACCACCAATGTGCCTGAGGGCGAAATGGTCAAAATGCTCGAACGACTTGGCCTCTCCTTTGGTGCCGATACCAACGCTTCGACGGGCTATACGCGGACACAATATCAACTCGACTTGCCCAAAGCCGACCCGGCGCTGATTGAACGGTCGCTGTTCCTGATGCGCGAAACGGCGAGCGAAATCCTGTTCGACCAAAAAGCAGTCGACCGCGAGCGCGGCGTCGTTATTTCGGAAATGCGGTTGCGTGAAAATTACGCGTTCCAAAGCAGCCGTGCCGCCAACGCATTATTCTATCCCGACACGTTTTATTCGACACGCTATCCCATCGGCAAGATTACCGTTCTCGAAACCGCACCCGCCGAACGGATGAAGGCGCTATACCACAAATATTATCGCCCTGACCGCTCCCGGATCGTGATTGTCGGCCCCGTCGATCCGGTCGCCATTGAGCGCCAGATCGCTGCCAAGTTCGGCAGCTGGAAAAACAACGGACCACCGCTTGGCGACATCGACACATGCAGCATCGACACCAACCGTACTTCTGCGTCCGAAATTTTCATCCATCCCGAGATCAACGAGGGGGTGACGATCCAGCAAGTCGTCGCTGATATGCCGCGTCCGGACACCGTGGACCGCGCAATAATGGATCTGCGGATGCAAATCGCTGGGGCCATTATTTCTCAACGCATCAGTCGAAGGTCGCGTGAGGCAGACATACCGTTTCTGAGTGGCGGACTGACTTTTGCAAACGGATTTTGCAACCAATATGCGCGCATTGGCATCAGTGCGGCCGGCAAAGACGGCAGTTGGCGCGAAGTTCTGCCCTTTGTCGAGCAGATCGTCCGCCAAGCGGCCGAACACGGCTTCAGCGACGCGGAAATAGCCGAACAGATAAAGCGCCTGAACTCAGCATATGAAAATGGCGCAAAAAGCGAAGCAACCCGCCCAAGCGCCGCTTTTTCGAACGAGTTGGTCGCGGTGGAAGACGATACCGTGAACTCGGCCGCATACCGCCAGCTTTTATGGCTGCAGGTGCGGCCGTTCATGTCAAATGCGGCAGTGCATGCTGAATTTTCCAAATGGTACCGCAAGCTCGATGCACCGTCGATGTTCCTGACCTCAAAGAACGGCGGCGGAATCGATAAGGGCCAACTGCTTACGACTTACGCTCAGAGCCGTGCCATTGCGGTTTCTGCGCCTGAACTGCGCGCTGAACAGGCGTTTGCTTATACCGATTTCGGTCCCGCCGGCACGGTGGTCGAGGACAAGCAGATCGCCGATCTCGGGATCCGCTCCGTCCGCTTTGCCAACGGTGTGTTGCTCAACATCAAGCAGACAGATTTCGAAAACAACCGGGTGCGCTATTCGCTCCGGATCGACGGAGGCGAACTGCATTTCGGCAAGGACAAGGCTCCACTGGCGCGGCTGATGGCGTCGGCTTATATATCGGGCGGGTTGGAGGCGCATGACATCGAAGACCTGCGTTCGCTGCTCGCCGGAACCACTGCGACGTCTTCGTTCAACGTGGCGGAGGATTATTTCGGCACATATGGCGCCGTTGCCCCGGCCGATCTGGACCGCCAGATGCAGGTGCTGGCGGCGTACACGAAATATCCCGCCTACCGCGACAGTGCGGTCAGGCTATTCCGTCGTCCGTTGCCCGAAATCTATGCTTCGCTCGACTCGACACCGGCTTCCGCACTGGCGGTGACATCGGCTCGAATTATGAACGATGGCGATCCGCGCTTCTCTTTGGAGCCGCTGGAAACAATGCAAACAGTCGATTTCAGCATGCTCAAATCGGCATTGGGCAACGCACTGGCTACCAACCGGCTCGAAATTGCAATCGTTGGTGATATTGACGCAGACGCGGCAATCGCCAGTATTGCACGCAGCTTCGGCGCCCAACCCGCGCGTAACACCGGACCCGGAAATTATGCGGAAAACCGCGCCACGAAGTGGGCGTCCGCCACCGGTAATTTCGATATTCCGCACAAGGGCGAAACCAACCAGCTTGGCTGGCGACGGGTTTGGACTACAGCAGGTGACACCGACCAGCGGACCACTCAGACGATGGATCTGCTTGCGCGCGTCGTAACACTGCGGTTGATCGACGAACTGCGTGAAAAGCTTGGCGCGACCTATGGCGGTAGCGCGAATTCAAGCATGTCGGACGTCTATCCGGGTCGCGGGGCTTTCTCGATTTCGACCAACGGCGACCCAAAGGACCTTGCTGCAATCGAGGCCGCTGTAGACGAAATCATTGCCGAGATGATTGCGGCGCCAGCGAACCGCGACCTGTTCGAACGCGCCCGCAAACCTGTTTTGGAAAGCTATGCCGATTGGCGCAAACGTAATGACACCTGGATTGCCGTCGCGTCCGAGGCGCAGACCGATCCGAGCCGTCTCGACCGGTTCCGCAACAGCGAGGCACGGTTTACGTCGATCACACCCGAAGATGTCTGGAAGTCGGCGAAACAGTATCTGGCGCAACCCGCCCAATTCACGTTTCGCGCGCTGCCGGAGACGGCGGCTTCACCTATCAGACAGTAAAGTCAGCCCTTGGTTTTATAGCCGCAAACGATGCCAAGAATGAACGCAACGAACAGGCCAAGCTGGACCTGCTCGTTGGTCGCGCTTCCCCAGCCAAAAAACTCCTGACCAAAGGCAAAGAGTCCAATGAACATTGCTGTTGCCAATCCGACCATGGGTTCCTCCATCTCGCGGCACATCCGCAGTGAACCGATACTTGGTGAACAGGTATAAACCCATCACCCTCAAGCCATAATTGCCAAACGGGGTTAATTTTTGGTTAGCGCATGTCTCCGCGCTTGTTTCGCGGTGCGCGCGTTCTATAGGAAGGCAAAAGCGCAACAAGTGGGATAGCCAGATGAAAACTCGTGTCTTCATAACCCTGAAAAACGGAGTGCTCGACCCGCAGGGAAAGGCCATCCACCACGCGCTGGAAGGACTTGGCTTTGCTGGCGTCCATGACGTGCGTGCAGGCCGCCTGATCGAGATCGACCACGAAGCCGGTGTGACAAAAGCTGATTTAGAAGCCATGTGCAGCAAGCTGCTCGCCAATATGGTGATCGAGAATTTCGAGATCGAGCAAGCCTGATGCGCGCGGCTGTAATCCAGTTTCCGGGTTCCAACTGCGACCGCGACATGGCGGTGGCCGTCCGCAATGTTATGGGGGCAGAGACCAACCTTGTGTGGCACCGCGAGACTGCGTTGCCCGATGGCCTTGATCTGATCGCCGTGCCCGGCGGCTTTTCATATGGCGATTATCTGCGCTCGGGCGCGATGGCTGCGCGCTCACCCGTGATGCAAGCCGTTGTGGCCGCCGCTCGCCGAGGTGTGCCTGTTCTGGGTGTCTGCAACGGCTTCCAGATATTGACCGAGGCAGGATTGTTACCCGGGGCGCTGATGCGAAACGCCGGCATCCGCTTTGTCTGTCGCGAAGTTCGGCTTACTGATGAAAATAATCAGTCGATATTCACCAGTGGATATGACGCCGGCGAGGAAATCAGCATTCCGGTCGCGCATCATGACGGCAACTATTTTGCAGATGATGCGACCTTGGACCGACTGGAAGGCGAGGGTCGCGTCGCGTTTCGGTATGCCGAAGATGTCAACGGTTCAGCGCGAAATATTGCCGGATTATTGAACGATGCGGGCAACGTGCTTGGTATGATGCCGCATCCTGAACGGATGATCGAAGCCGTACATGGCGGGTCAGATGGCAGGCGGCTGTTCGCCAGTCTGATTAGCGAGATCGCCTGAGGCGTCACGTTGAACGCTTGGCTTTGGTTGAAGCCACCGGCCGACCAGCAGCAGTACCGTTGGCCATAGCATCGTATTCCAGATATCATGCCAGTGGTCGGACTGGGGCTGCGGGACGCCGCCCGTGCCGTCTGCGCGGATATCGAGCCATTCGACCCCAATCGCAATCGTCAAGGCCGCCAGCCAAGCGATCACCCAACCCCCACGCCAACGCCATGCAAGTCGAACCAGAATGAACAGCGCCAGTCCCGCATGCAGGTGCAGCGCATCGCGTTCAAGTCCGGTGAAGTCGAGCAGATAGAGCTTCAGTATTTGCAAATCATCAGGGGCGTTAGCCAGCGTCGGTATCATGTTCTTGTCCTGAAAGGCGTAAAGTTGGTACCTTCATCGAAAATATCAACACCTTCCTTGCGTTTCAACCAGCCGACCACCGCATAAGTCACAGGCGTCAGCACCACTTCCCAGCCCACTTTTAACAGCCAGTTGGTAATCATGACTGTAATGACCTGCTCTTTGCTCCAGACCCCCCAAAAGGCGAGCGGGTAGAAAATCAGGCTATCTATGCCCTGCCCAACGACGGTCGAGCCAATGGTGCGCGACCAGAGATGCTTGCCACTGGTCCAGATTTTCATTCGTGCCATTACATAGCTGTTGACGAACTCGCCCGCCCAAAAAGCCGTGATCGAGGCAAATACGATGCGCCATACCTGACCGAAAACGGCTTCATAAGCGGCCTGCCCTTCCCAGCCCGCAGCAGGTGGCAGCGACACAACCACCCAGCTCATGAAAGCCATGAAGATGAGGCCGGCAAATCCTGCCCAGATCACGCGGCGTGCGCGAGCGTACCCATAAACCTCAGTCAGTACATCGCCGATTACATAGCCAAGCGGAAAGAAGAGGATTCCGGCGCCAAACACCCATTGCTCGCCGCCAATCGTCAGCGCAGCCGGTTTGGCAGCACCGATAACATTAGAAAGCAGCAAAACCGCCACGAATGCCGCCATGACGAAATCATAATATCGAAAATGTCGGCCCGCTGCCGATACTGCGCTTTGCGCGGTTACGCCTTGTTCTTGCATGGCATCCGCATAACCGCCTTTGCAGCGCCGTGCAAAGTGGTTATTGCGAATGCGGCGCGCGCCCTTAGCTCAGCTGGATAGAGCGCGAGACTTCTAATCTTGAGGCCACAGGTTCGATTCCTGTAGGGCGCGCCAGTTTTTCCCGATGTTTGCGAAAGTGCCGCGTAGCGTGTTATTGCGGCGCAAACTTTGTTGTTTAATTTCCTACATTTGAAATTTTGTTACAGGGAACATATCGAGCCGGACTGCGGTTAGCGTGTGAACTTGTCAAAGGTAGTTCCCGTTGAAATATTTATGGTTGTTGCTGGCACCCTGCGTGCTGGCCGGATGTCAGCGAAATGACGCTGAGCAAAAGCGTGATGCCGTGGAACGCGAGGCCAAGGAGCTAAGCCCCCCGGAAAGCGCCGGTTTGCAGTTCGTAGCGGTCGAGGGCGAAATGCCGCCTTTGGATGCCTCACTACCCATGATGCAGACCCAGGTGATCCTCGACCGGATCGGTTTTTCACCGGGTGTGATCGACGGCAAAATGGGCCAATCGTTCGTGCTGGCGCTCAAGGCGTTTCAGGATGCCAACGATATCGTGCAGAGCGGCGAACTGGACACAGCGACGACCGACGCTTTGCGGAAGTTCACAGTACCTGCTACCCGCCTGGTCCGAATTCCCGCTGAATTCGCCGCAGGCCCTTTCATTCCGGATTTTCCCGAAGATGTTGCCGATCAGGCGAAGTTGCCCGCGCTCGGCTATCGCAACATTATGGAGGCGCTGGCTGAACGGTTCCACACCACGCCCGAAACGCTTGTGGCGCTGAATTCACCGGAGACCGCCGTAGCCACAAACGCGGTGATCCGGGTTCCGAATATATCAGATGTAACGATGCCGGGACCGGACGATGCCGAGCGCGGCTGGGACAAGACCTTGCA